>JBLIDB010000028.1:0-30763 GCA_047634015.1 Saprospiraceae bacterium | reverse complement strand
CGCAAATAGATACGTTACTTGAGAAACTTGAAGCAGATGGCCTTTTTATTCATATCAATCCGATCCAAGAATGGATGCAACCAGAAGGCGATCAAATTGTTGGAATGACGCCATACCAGGCCTTGGAAACTTTATTGGAATCAACAAATCATAAAATAGCCGTCAAAGAAGTAGGGCAAGGTATGGGACCAAAAAGTTTAGAAGCCGTTTTACAACTGCCTATTGTGGCATTCGAATTCGGAGCCTATGGCGGCACAAATTTTGCCAAATTAGAAGCGCTCAGAGATCCTATTACGAAAGAGATAGATCCTATATGTTACGTAGGACATAGCGCAGAAGAAATGATTCGAATCATTGTTGACCTCTCTGCCAAGAAAGAATTAGCCTGTACCGAATTTATAATATCAGGAGGTGTCAAGACATACCTTGATGGCTATTATTATAATGAATTACTTCCATTCAAATCCGTCTATGGCCAGGCTTCACAATTCCTAAAATACGCCTTGGATGATTACGAAACACTTGCCAACTATGTACAAAAACAAATAGATGGCTATATGTTTGCCATGAGATACTTATCTTTAAAGAAGTCATGAATAAAAACCGCACCATAAAAGGCTTTTCTAAGCTTAATAAAAGAGGGAAAATAAAATGGATCGTTGAGAATTTTTTCAAAGATCCCGAATCGGTAATGCATGAGCTTGTCAGTTACTGGCACGGAAGCGAAGAGCAGCAAAAAGTACTCGATGGATTCAGTGAGAATACAATTAGTAATTTTCACATGCCATTTAGCGTAGCTCCAAATTTTGTCATTAACGATACTGCCTTTGTAGTACCTATGGTTATCGAAGAAAGTAGCGTAGTAGCCGCCGCTTCGAGTGCTGCGAAGTTTTGG
The DNA here is from genome assembly GCA_047634015.1 of Saprospiraceae bacterium. Taxonomy (GTDB): domain Bacteria; phylum Bacteroidota; class Bacteroidia; order Chitinophagales; family Saprospiraceae; genus JAJRXG01. The sequence continues at coordinate 29,868 of JBLIDB010000028.1, read as the reverse complement.
ATGAATCGTGGTGGCATTCAATCGGAAGTTATATCTACCACTAAAGTAGGGCAAATTCACCTTACGTGTCTTCAGGACTTTATAATTCTAAATAAATGGTTTAACACCCATAAGCAAACAATAATCTCCAGCCTAAGCCAGCACACAGAAAGTATGGAAGCCCGAGGAGGTGGAATACTGAACACAGATATTTTCGAATTCGAAGAGGAAGAAAATTACTTCCAAATTAGAATGGAATTCGAGACTTGCGATTCCATGGGTGCTAACTTTATCAATACAATTCTTGAGGCTGCCGCCAAAGAAATCGTCAATCTTCACCAAACCACCTACGGAGAAGATAGCCATTTGCAAATCCTCATGTGTATTCTTTCTAATTACACGCCTGATTGTTTAGTAAGAGCAACAGTCTCTTGTACTATCGAAGAATTAGGGAAAGTAGCTGGACTAAGTGCGTTACAATTTGCCCATAGATTTGCTAAGGCGGTTCGCATAGCAGAAATAGACCCCTATAGAGCGACAACTCACAACAAAGGAATATTTAATGGTGTCGACTCGGTGGTATTGGCAACAGGTAATGACTTCCGTGCAGTAGAATCTTGTGGACATACTTATGCAGCAAGAGATGGACAGTATCGGAGTCTCTCTCATTGCGAAGTAACAGATACACATTTCAAGTTTTGGCTCGAGATGCCAATGGCACTTGGTACTGTAGGAGGTCTTACTAAGTTACATCCTATCGCTAAGAGATCTATCGAAATGCTTGGCAACCCCTCTGCTAAAGAACTTATGCAAATAACTGCTGCAGTAGGATTGGCCCAAAATTTTGCCGCTGTCAAGTCCTTAGTTACTACCGGAATCCAAAAAGGGCATATGAAAATGCACCTTTCTAACGTGCTCAATCAACTCAAAGCGACGGAAGCAGAATTCAGAATAGCAGTAGACCACTTCAAGGATAAAGTAGTATCCCATAAGTCTGTGAGAGAATTCTTGGAAAACCTAAGGACTCAAGGTTCTATATAATTGCAAGAGTAGGCTTTTCGATATGATTATACTGACCACAATGAAGGGACTCGCGTCAAATCACTTAGCGTCCAGTATATATCACAAGAAGTAGGGTGCCATCTCTAATTTATAAATGGATTGCTCCATTTTGGATTGGTATAGACATCTGATCCCGTAAGTGTTTTTAGAAACGCTTCCAGATCTGTCCTTTCTTGTTCTGTAATATTGAGGCTTTGTCCATTATTGTTTCCTCCGCCACCTCCTCCTCGAAGTCGATTATCGATTTCAGCATTTGGAATGATGTTGTTGTAGTGGTCTATTATTGTTGTGATCGTAGATAAGGAACCATCATGCATAGCAGGCCCATTAAGGTCCCCATTTCCATTAAACAAATCTCTCAAAGTAGGAGACCTTGTATTCGTAAGATCACTAGCGCCCGCATCTCCTATCACCCCAATTACGCCGTTATTATCACTATCATCATCTATATCAAATTCTGGTGCTCCATGGCATCGATTACAACCGAGCCCTCCACCCACTCGTTGACCATTTTGGTTATCGGGATTAGTTTGAAATAATGTCTTTCCACTATTTTCAGAAGCCGTAAAATTCGGGAATGCATCCGCATTGTTTACCACCTGCGATCTGCCCACATCATACCTACTATCAAAAGACTGAATACTTCTGACGAATTGAGCAATTGCTAATTGCATTTTACTTTCCGTAATCTCATTGTCGCCATAAACCTCAGAAAATAGCATTGGATAATATTCCAATGTGTTCATCCTTCGTATCAAACTATCAAGATCTGGATCATCATCATTTCCGCTAAAACCCATCTCAATATGATCCTGTATCGGCTGAGTGGATTGTTCTTCTAAAGTTGCCGCACGTTCATCCCAGAAAAATCGAACCTCTGTTGCAAATCTTGTATTAATCAAGCGCATCGAATGTCTACCAGTAGTTCCATCCACACCTACGGAAGCAATTGCCGTATCACCAAAAGCAAATGCTTGAAAATGACATAAAGCACACGCTATAGATTTGTCGACGGATAAATTTTTATCATAAAACAAGACTCTTCCTAGTGCCGCACCAATATTACTAACAGGATTCCCATCTGTATTATCTTCGTTAATATAGTTGGGAATTACTTGATTTTCATAGTTCTCAAGATTCGCAAGATCAATATTTCCTCCAAATATCTGAGGTAGTGAAAACTCACTTATGCACTCGTCTATGTTTACTTCAAATACAACGGATGCTAATACCTCAAATCCACTCTCGAAGCATATCATTACTTGTGATTGGGTCAAAACAGGAGATCCTGAAACTATAGAAGATAGAAAGAGCGTATCCGAACTCGCTATCGTATCTGCTTGAGTAATAGGCTCTGCTACAGAAAGTACTGTTGAGTCACAAGGGACATCCTGAGCCATCAACGATAATGATAGACTAAGGAATATCAGGATAATAAGGGTCTTCATAAACGCGCTATTTAAAGGATAAAGAGATCGTTCTTGGTTTGTACTCATTTCTTGTCAAGTAAAATTCCATACAGGCATAATCCTTGCTTTATATCAACATTCATTAACTTAAGATAATAGAATGAAGCACGCGGATCACGCGATACTATTGATTCACTGTCCTGATGCTAAAGGAATAGTGCATGCAGTTACGGATTTTGTATTGACGAACAATGGTAACATTGTAAAATTAGATCAACATGTTGATGAAGACGAAGAGCGATTTTTTATGCGCGTCGAATGGGAGCTTACCGACTTTACGATTCCAACTGAAAAGATATCTGAATTCTTCGAGACGCTTATAGCTGCAAAGTATGATATGAGGTGGCAACTTCGTCTCGGTGCCCATACACCCCGAGTGGCATTATTTGTTTCGAAATATGCACATTGCTTTTTTGATATTCTAAGTAGATACGAGGCCAAAGAACTAAATATTGAAATTCCTTTAATTATAAGTAATCACCGCAAATTCGAAGATTACGCACAGAGATTCAATATTCCATTCCACTACTTCCCTATCAATCGAGTGAATAAGCAAAAAATGGAACTAGAGGAGATTGCACTTCTTAAAGAAAACAATATTGACCTCATTATTCTTGCGAGATACATGCAGATTCTTTCAAGTCAAATGACAGAAGCCTTTCCCGAACAAATTATAAATATTCATCATTCTTCTCTTCCGGCATTTGCAGGTGCGAATCCATATGGAGCTGCATTTAAAAGAGGCGTAAAATTTATGGGGGCCACTTCTCATTATGTAACTGAAGACCTCGATGAAGGGCCAATTATTGCTCAAGATGTAGTTCCTATAACACATCGTGATAGTATCGCAGATATGAAACGGAGAGGGAAGGATATCGAAAAAACTGTTCTTGCAAAAGCGCTATACGCTCATTGCACGCACAACGTTCTTACCTATAAGAATAAAACAGTAGTGTTTGATTAGCAACTGGTTATTTGTTTCCTCTTGATAGTTGCTAGCCTTTTTTCTGTAATATATTCTCTGTTCAACGTAAAACGTCCATCATTCTCCGTCCAACGTAAAACCTTAAAACGCCTACCGTAATTTGTACTCCTTCAACCCAGCTTCAAGTATATCCATTGCCACTTTTAGTCTTTCGACATTGAGTACAAAAGCGATTCTTACTTGATCCCTACCCATATGATTAGAAAGATAAAATCCATCTCCTGGAGCCATCATTATAGTCTTACCTTCTAATCTGAAATCACTCAACAGCCATTTACAAAAATCAGAAGTATTCTTGACAGGTAGTGCCGTCATAATATAGAATGCTGCCTTAGGAAGATAGCAAGTCACCCCTTTCATTTGAGATAGACGCTCATGGAGATACAACCTACGTCGGTTATACTCAGCTCTTACCTCAGTAAGATAAGATGCGCGATTATCAAAGCATGCAAGAGCAACATGTTGGCCTATCATAGGCGGACACAAGCGCAATTGTGCATACTTGAGGATATTATCCAGAATACTTTGACTTCGTGTTACCACAAATCCTATTCTGCTTCCGCATGCGCTAAATACTTTCGAAATGGAATCAACCACTACAACATGATCTTCTAATCCTTCTAATTTGAGGACACTATAAAACTCTTCATCGTAACAGAACTCTCTATAAACCTCATCTACAATCAGAAACAAGTCATGCTCTTTTACAAGTTTACCGATTTCGATTAAGTCTTCTTTACTGTATAAATTTCCTGTTGGATTACCAGGATTGCATAAAAATAGGGCCTTTGTCTGCGAAGTGATCTGCTCTACAAAAGAAGAGGGTTCTGGCAATCCAAAATGATCGTCTATAGAACTCTGAACGGGACGTACTACGACTCCAGAAATTTGCGAAAATCCAATATAATTGGCATAGAAGGGCTCTGGAATAATAATTTCCTGACCGGCCTCAAAGCATGAAAAAAGTATAAAAAGTATTGCTTCTGACGCCCCTGTTGTCACATATACCTCGCTATAATCGATATCCGCTACATTCTCAGTGTAATACTTACTTACTGTCCTTCTCAGGTCCTCATTCCCCTCGCTTGCACCGTATTTTATAATCTCTTGATCATAGGATGCCAGACTTTCTAATGCCGCTCGTGGTGTCTTAATATCTGGTTGACCTATATTGAGGTGTAGGACTTCTACTCCCTCTTTCTTTGCTTGACGAGCAAAAGGCATAAGGCTCCTAATTGGAGAATGAATCATCTGCTCACCACGTCTCGATACATTAGGCATAATTACCGCTTCTTTCTAATGACTTCACCCAATTCGTCTTCTCAAGATCGAAATAATCAGAGTGGGGACAAAATCGAGTTGAAAAATAGCCGCAAAGATAACAAAGCCACACTTCTGTAATAGAATACTGGGTTTGGGTATAATAATTGCCGTGTAGTAAGTTATGCGCGGTAATTATATACCATCTAAGAAAAAGACACCTATCACCCCCAGTAAGGATCTCTTAGGGTATCTCAAAGAGCATGGGAGGATTAGCAAAATTCCAATCCAATACAGCGATATGCTCCGGTATATGGCTTCAGTACCTCTACTAGATAATAAAGGCAATGATACACTCTGGGAAACTGTATATTTTGATCACAAAGAAGCAGATGAAATCAATGCAGCCCTTTGTGAGATATACGCTCAGATCAAGACAGAAGGGGATCTTGAGGTAGTTGAGCATCTCAGTGTCGCAAGAATAGACTATTGCACGTTTGGCAATACCAAACCATTCCGTATTCGTATTATCAACCGCCTTAATGACAATTATGATCACTTTTATATCAAAAAAATCGATGCAAATCGCATTTATGGCCTAGAACTGGAAGGAATTCTATCTCCTAATAGATTGACCTACTTAGTGTATGATAAGACGATTATAGAAGAACATGTTGCTGGTGTCCCGGGGGATGATTTTATGAAAAAGCACTTAGATGTTTCCAAATTCGAGCAAATTAGAATAGCAAAAGAATTCATAAAATTCAACGAACGATGTTTTGTTCGCCTCCTTGGTGATATGCGTGCCTATAATTACATTGTAGATATTACTCCTGATATCGAAGGTTCTCAATATCGAATTCGAGCGATTGATTTTGACCAGCAATCATTTGAAGGACGGAAAAATTTCTACTTGCCGCAATACTTCAAAGAAAATAATCCTATCATCTACCTCGGAATGAAACTTCTCAAATCAGAAGCTGTTCGACAGTATCAATTAGAGGAGCGATCTCTCATTGGGCGAAGAGTGCGCAGCTCCAAAACTCGGATCAACAAGCTAATTAACTGCATGATTGATGATCGCATCTCTACAGATAAGAAGGTCAAGCAATTACGCAAGGAACTAAGTGTACATCATCACAATCCTATATTCGACACTTGTAATACCATGGGTGAACTTGTCCTCGCTAACCTGAAGCTAGTACTTCAAAAGGAATTCATTCAAAGTATCATTCAAGTGAAGAAGTAAATGAAAGGATCTAAAATTATACATTGAGGCTCTTAAGTTGGCATAAAAAAGATTAGATAATTGCCTTGATCGGTTTCATTTGTTTTGATATCGCATGACTCTTCATACAAGATATCTCTCATTATAATAAGCCTGCCCTTCTTTGGGATTGGGTTATGGATAATTCTAAGAAAGTAATCCTATCTTCTCCTCTCGTTGAAAAAAGGAGATAATGTTGCAGCTAATTGTAATGTATAGGTCAAGTCTAAGTATATTACTATACCTACTAGTCATACTGCCCATTCGAGGCCAAGAAAAGGAGCCTAACGCTATATCTATCCCAAATCAAAAATTAAATAATCTACTTCAAGGAAGAACTTACTATCCTAATTATCTCAATGTCGTTGGTAGTCAATTCATCACCAATGACTGGCAAGTGGGTAAGATTACCTTAATGGATGAGGTGTATAGCGATCTACCATTGTGGTATGATATATACACCGATGACCTTATTCTTATAGATTGGCAAGGATTAGGATACGGAATGATAAAGTTGAATAAAGAACATATTGAGTCTTTCGAATTTGATAATCGACGATTTATTAATCCCACTTACAATGACTATAGAAAATATGGCTTGGGGCATATATTTCATGAAGTGATGACTGAAGGAACAGTTAGTTTCTTAGTGCGTAGAACTATAAATATGCAACAAGAAAATAGTGTAAATCATTTCGTGAGAAAGGACGCTAAGATCCTTATCTATTCAGATCAAATGTTGATTTTTAAAAATAAAAAAAGCTTTCTCAAAGCAATCCCTCCAAGTACTAAGGATGATATTGTGAAGTATATTAGGAAAAACAAAATTCACTTTAAGAAAGCTGATGATTCCCTTTGGACTCGGTTAATAGTCCTTGTCAATGAATTACTCTATATAGAAAGCGGTAAGGAATAGTAACTATGAAGCATTATCTCACATGTTTATTCGTATTCCTTCTATCCTTCCTACAGGTGCATGGCCAAGAAGAATCTGATATCCTTATCAATGAAAATTATAATGGTCTCAGTTTTATAGAATTCTCAAGAGTTGTAGCAGAAAAATACGAAGTTCAAATATATTCCTTTACGGGATGGATGAACAATCTAAGCATCAAACAGAGTAGCTCGCCAAGTTTTCTTGGAGATATTTTAAATAATACATTTTCGGGCACCGAACTTTCATTTTATATTAATCAACAAAGGCAAGTTGTTGTAAGCTACGGAACCAAGATTCGGAGTGAATTTAATATGGTCGATTCTTCAGAATTTGCAATCGAAGAGCAAGAACTCGTAGAATATTTTTCAGGAGGCGTACATACTTCAACTACAAGCGATGAATTTGATTCCAACTGGACAATTATTGGTGATCCCAATTCTCCAGAACAAAAGCCAGAAGTGAAGCTAAGTGGTTATGTTCGTAATTTGGAAACCGGTGAGTCACTAAATGGTGTTCTTGTTTACGTCGAAGAATTAAAATCAGGAACAGCAACAGACTCTTCTGGTTACTACGAGCTTAACATGAGACAAGGGCGGTACCAACTAACTTTTCAGGGAATCGGCTTTAAAGACACCAAAATAAAATTACAGTTATATGCCAGTGGGGAATTAGAAATAAACTTGGGGGCGTTGGTCCTTAATATAGAAGAAGTTGTCGTTCGAGCAGATCGCAAAGACAATGTCGAGAGTGTCCAAATAGGTGTGGAAGCATTAAAGATTAGTACTATCAAAGAGCTTCCTGCCCTATTCGGAGAAGTTGATATCGTCAGATCCGCACTGATGTTGCCAGGAGTACAATCAGTTGGAGAATTTTCGTCTGGAATTAATGTTCGTGGTGGTGGCGCTGATCAAAATCTAATATTAATCAATGGGGCTCCGGTTTATAATGCTTCTCATTTATTCGGATTTTCATCTTCATTCAGTCCAGATGTCGTCGAAGGGTTCGAGTTGTACAAGAGTAGTATCCCAGTCAAATATGGAGGTCGTATTTCTTCGGTATTGGCCATAGATATGAAGGAAGGGAATAAGGACAGATGGCAATTAAAAGGAGGTATCAGCCCAGTAACAAGTAGAATATCCGCAGAAGGACCTATAGGAGAAAAAACAACCTTTATTGCAAGTACCCGTGCGACCTACTCAGATTGGATATTAAAAAGGTTAGAAAATGCTGAGTTCCGAAATAGCTCTGCCAACTACCAAGATTTCACCGCAAGAATCAAAACAAAATTTGAGAAAAACAACCATTTAGACATTTCAACTTATGTCAGTAATGATGCCTTTACTCTAAATGGTACTACAACTTTCGGATATCAAAACTTCAATACAACGGTGAAATATCAGCATTCATTTAATGATCGCCTTTTTGGAACTATTTCTGGTGTTTACAGCCAGTACAATTATGACATTTCTGACGAAGAGAATCCTGTAAAAGGATATAATTTAGATTATAAAATAAGACATACAGAAGCGAAGGCACACTTCTCTTATGCTGCCCATGAAAAACATCAGATAAATTTTGGAATTAATGCAATCCATTACAACCTTTCTCCTGGCGGTATCACACCCACTAATCCCGCTTCTATAATTGAGAATAAAGAATTAGATCCAGAAAAAGCAATAGAGGGTAGTATCTATCTTAGTGACCAGTGGAGTATTTTAGAAAACTTATCTCTTTACGCTGGCCTTCGGTACACCTTCTATGGATTTTTAGGACCTAAGACGGTCAATAATTATAGAGCTAATGCTGCACGAGTTGAGCAGAATATAACAGGTGTTACTCAATATAATTCTGGAGACTTAGTCCAGAGTTATAGTGCTCCAGAATTTAGAGTATCTATGAGATATGGACTTGATGACAATACCTCCATTAAGGCGGCCGCCAATCGTAATAGGCAGTACTTAAGTATGCTATTTAACTCAGCTTCTATCTCTCCAGCCGCTACTTGGAAACTATCAGACTCACATATATTACCACAAACTGGAGATCAAGTTTCTCTTGGAATATTTAGAAACTTACTCGACGATAAATTAGAATTATCTGTTGAAGGCTATATGAAGAGAATTAGCAACATGATAGATTATAAAGCGGGAGCCCAGTTAATACTAAATGAAAACCTCGAAACAGATGTAGTCAATGGCCAGGGCAAAGCATCTGGCATAGAGGTTATGCTCAAGAAGAATGGTCGGAAACTAAATGGGTGGTTGAGTTATACATATTCAAGAACAAAATTCAGGGCGGACAGCCCCTATTTTGATGATCGTATTAATCAAGGAGAATGGTTTCCAAGCAATTTTGACAAGCCACACGATTTTAGTTTTGTAGGATTTTATCGAATTTCTCGCAGATTCGGAATTTCCAGTAATCTTATATATAGCACCGGAAGGCCTATCACTATCCCCGTTGCCAAGTACCAGTTTTCGGGCGGCACCAGATTGCAATATTCCAATCGAAACGAATATAGAGTGCCCGATCAATTCCGCTGGGACCTCTCAATAAATCTTGAAGGAAATCATAAGAAACAAAAACTTGCACATAGCTCATGGTCGCTGTCTGTTTACAATGTTTTAGGTAGAAAAAATGTCTATTCAATATACTTCGTAAGTGATGGTGAGAATGCCGAGGGCTACAAGCTTTCGATATTCGGCAAACCCATATTTACACTAACCTATAATTTCACAATCTGATATGCCTATTTACAAAATTATAAGAATCCCCTTTCTGATACTTATTACGGTTGTGATGGTTAGATGTATTGAACCCTATGAGCCTGAAGTTGTAGACTATGAAAGTATTTTGGTGGTAGATGGTTTGTATAATAATAGTGATAATCCCTCTATTATAATACTCTCTCGATCGTTCGGATATGAAGAAGATATTCCAGAGTATATTGATAATGCACAAGTAATTATAGAAGATGACCTAGGGAAAACAATGAACTTACTCCCAATGGGCAAAGGTCTCTATCAGACTGATCCCCTGACTCAAAGAGGTGAAATTGGGAGAAGTTATCGCTTACTTATAAATGCACCTGGAGGTAGCCGGTACGCTTCTGAATGGGAAACCATGCTCCCAGCGTCACCAATTGGTGAGGTCAAAATAGAATATCAAGAAAGAGAGCTTAATGACCCTGATGCAATAGGACTAAAAGGAACTCAAATATTTCTATCTAATGAAGACACAGAAAGAGAAGTGAGCTTTTATAAATGGGAGTTTGAGGAGACGTATCAATATATCGCTATTTATAATCCTGATATACAAGCTGTTTTTGGCAGCTCCCCTGGAGGGGGGGAAGATGAAATTATTCGGATTCCTCTTTCCCGTTTCCAAGGTCCAAATTGTTATAAAACCGAGACTTCTACAGAAATTCTTATCGCTTCTACAGAAGGATTATTGGAAAATAAAATAAGTAGATTCCCATTGGCATTTGTTTCTAATGAAACCCCAAGATTATATCTAAAATATAGTTCGCTTATCAAGCAGTTCTCTATCTCAAAAAAGTATCACGAAAATCTTAGAAAAATTGCAGAAATAAATCAGACATCAGGAAGTCTCTTCGATCCGATTCCGAATGAAATTTTTGGAAATATTAAAAGTATAGATAATGAAAGGGAACCGGTCCTTGGTTATTTTGGAGTAGGTGGGTTTTCAGAAAAGAGGATTTTTATTGATCGCCGTGATTTGCCCCTAGAATTTTCCGCTCCTTTTGGACCGCATTGTGAACCAGATACGCTATCACTGGATTTCAATGACCTCTATCACAGGACAAAAAATGGACACTATGCATTATCTACTTACGAATTGAATATGATGGGAAATCCAGTAGGATATATAATTTCAGCACCCGAATGTGTGCTCTGTTCTGCGAGTAATGCAACGCATCAAGTTCCTGACTTCTGGTAAACACAAGTAATCATGAATCCTTTGAAGACCATATTCTATTTCCTTATTCTTTCATTCTTTCTCATAGAGAATCTACATGGTCAACTTGATCTCCAAAACACGCAAGCTCCTTTACTATCCGAAGAACAAATTACAATCCAAACAGATAGGGGATTATATATTACAGGAGAGGTTCTTTGGTTTAAGATCATCACTATTGACAAATCTACAAGTAAGATATCCACTGATAGTAAAGTAGGATACACAGAACTCATTGCTCCTAATGGCACAATAATTATAAGAGTAAAAACGGAATTGGTAAATGGGAAAAGTGCTGGTTCAATTACACTCCCTAAAGGCATTAATAGCAATCTATATACGCTACGATCCTACACTCGGATGATGAGGAATTTCGATTCAGCCCTATTTGCATCGAAACAAGTATATATTCTAAATTCCGACCAATCCCTGCTCTCAAATGACTCAATTGTCTCAAAATCAACGAATAGCAAAGGACACAAAATAGAGGATAATAATGAACTTCAAATTGATATAAAAATCCAGAATCAAAGAGTACAACAAAGAGAATTAGTTGAATTAAAAATAAAAACCACTTCCGTAGCTGGCATCAACGAGCCAGCCAATCTATCAATCTCTATTTCGATTCCAAATCCTATTGCATCTGATGACTACTCATCCCCTGAGACCATAGACATCCCTTCCCTAAAGTCAAGCAATGTTCTTCTGCCTGAATCAATTGGCATGAAATTAACAGGACAGGTCCTTAACTCCTTGTCCAATCCTTCGGACGAAAACATAAGGGTCTATCTATCATTTCCAGGTAAAACGGCTTTAGTTTATTCTACCTTTACGGATGGTGAAGGACGGTTTGATTTCTTATTACCCCGCCTTTACGGACAACGGCAAGTAGTCTTGCAATTAGATCCTAAAACTGCATCAGAACACAGTATAATTATAGATGATGAATTTCACGTGAGTCCATCTACGGATGTCCTACCATTTGTTTTGCCTGACAACTTATTAGCTATCGCAAATCGCACTTTAGTCAATACTCAAATAGCTGATTCATACAACCCTTTTGAAGCGGTTCCAGAATATCTGATTAATGATAAATTTACTTCGTTGCCATTTTACGGCAAGGCAGATAAGGTCTATAAATTGGATGACTATACAAGATTTCCACTTCCAGAATTCTTCTACGAAATTGTTCCAGAAGTAAGTGTCTCTGGAAAATTTGGCAACAATAGATTAGGAATAGTCAACGAATACAAAATTGCTCAAAGAGAATTAATTCCCCTGCTTTTAGTTGATGGTGTTCCTGTCTTTGAGCAAGAACATTTTCTAAGTATTAATAACAAGTTGATCGAGTCCAGTGAGATTGTAAGAGATCCTTATTGGTTGAATACAATTTTATACCATGGGATCATACATATCCTCTCTATAGATGGAGATGCGGGAAGTTTCTCATTACCGGCATCTGCCCATAGAACCAATTTCTTGACCTTCCTACCTGAGAGACAATTTACAGTTCCGGATTATAGTTCCAAAACCGATGAAAAGTTACCCGATTTTCGAAATACATTATTCTGGAATCCGAGTATTACTACAGATGAAAATGGTGAAGCAAGTATCTCATTTTATACTTCTGACGCAATTGGAGAATATGAAGTAAAAGTTGACGCCATCAATAGCTCTGGAAAAGAAGGGCGAGCATCAATGCTAATAGAAGTATTAAAATTTACGAAGTAGGAACAAAGGCAACAATAGATCGTACTGCAATTCGACTAATTATACTGACCAAAATATAGGGATTCCCCCAAAACCAAATCGCGTCAGGTATAGAAAGTCATGTCCAGTTGTCTAAGTCCAGCATCTTTCTAAACCTTACTGGGTAAAGTCTATCTCATTATTATCTCCAATATTGAGACTCTGAGAGAGTCCTTTTATTACAGCATCATTTCCAATTACAGACTTAGTAAGGACAGCTCCTTTGACAAGAACGTAGTGGCCAAGAATGGAATCAGAAAGCATGGATCCTTCTATATGAACATTATCTCCCAACGTTACATGAGGTCCGATAATTGAATTTTTAAATTTGCAAGATTTTCCGAATACTACAGGTGGTATTATAATACTATGATCATGGACATATTGAGTCCCAACTTCTGAATTTGACTTTTCTAATAGCATTCTATTGGTATCCAATAAGATATCCTTCTTCCCACAATCATACCAGTGACTTACTGCAAAGGTTTCAAATTTGATCCCTTGTTCTATCATCAACATAATGGCATCTGTAAGTTGTACCTCATGTCCTGCAGATTCTGCCCGTTCGCTTATAACACTTAATGCGGCAATTAAACTACCCACTTCCGAAAACTTATAAAGACCTGTTATTGCCAGATTAGATTTCGGAATAGTAGGTTTTTCAATTACACGTACGACGTCACCTTGATTATTTTTTTCGACCACTCCGAATTGCCTTGGATCAGAGACTTTTTGTGTTGCGAGAACTGAACCATCGACATCCAAAAAGCGCTTCATATTTACATCTAGAATCGTATCTCCAAGGAGAATTACTATTTCTTCACTCTTGCGAATATGTTCAGCAGTGCACAGTATTGCATCCCCTAAACCCCTACGTTCTTCTTGATAGACATAAGTTTTATTTACATCGGCATAAGCAGTATCAAGATATGACTTAATCTTCTCACTCAAATAACCTAAGACAAAAATAAATTCATCTATCCCTGCTTCGACCAACTGGTCAAGAATAAATGATATAATCGGCTTCCCCGCTACAAGTATAAGAGGTTTAGGTTGGGTATAGGTATGTGGTCTAAGGCGAACCCCAGCACCTGCTACGGGAATAATTGCTTTCATTAGTGAAAAGATAGAAGTTTCTACTCTTCCTCCGAACCAAAAAGAGAGGAAATTTTATTCATTACAGAATCCTTTACATCTTCTATGGCCTCGCTAATAGGCGAATCGGCAATCTTTTCTATTAGATCTTCTGCCTTGTCTGCAATAGCATCGTTGATTTCTTGAGCCTTTTCTACCACTTCTGCTGCAGAAGGAAGGGATTCTTTTACTTCTTCTATCTTCTCTTTCACCTCTTCCATAGTTGGAATGGACTCCTTAACGTTTTCTACTTGCTCTTTTACTTCTTCAGCAACATTAGTAGCGTGTTCTTTAGCCTTTTCAGCTTGCTCTTTTACTTCTTCGACCACATTAGAGCCTACTTCTTTTCCTTTATCCGCTCCAGCTTCGAAAGCATCTTCAACTTTATCCATATTAGATGCCTCACTTACGGCTTCTACTGCCTTTGGAGCAATCGCACTTGGTATAGCTAGCGCAGCTGCAATTGGAATTTTCGTTTCCAGTTCCCCGGCTTCTTTTTTAGCCTTTACAGCTTCTCTTTTTGCTTTGACAGCTTGAATCGCTTCGGCGGCTTTTGTAAGTTTTATTTCATCTTCTTTTAGCGCTTCAGCATTAGATTCTATCTCTTTGGCGATTTCGCCCTTAATCTCTTCTTTGGCTTTTTTGATTTTGGCTTGTTCCGCGTGCTTCGCTGCTTTTGCTTCTGCCTTTTTCTTTTCGAGCTCGATGCGTTTTTCGAGTTCACCTTTCGTTTTTAGCATATCGTCAAGCTTTACTTGCTTGCTCGCTATTCGCTCTTGGATCATTGCCATCTTAGCTTGACGAATTTGCAATTCCAACTGGCCATCCGTTGTATTAATACGCTTTAACTGGAATGCCTCATCTTGCCTATCTCTCCCTATGGAAGAATTCATTTTTCCGATCGCGGACAAAAGGCCATTAAACCTGCTTTCCAATCTTCCTACAGCACCTGAGTTATTTCCTCCACCAGATTTGGCACCATACTTCTTCTCTTTTACAGATTTGAAGGCCTTATCTATCCGATTCCATATATCATTATGATGCTTGCGGGTGAACTTCGTATTCTTAAACTTATTCTGTAAGTCTTTTAATTCATTGAATATCGGGTGCAATCCTAAACCTGCTTCTATTCGCTTTTCGATATCGTCCATCTTCTCAACAAAACCTCCCATATGATCTCGGCTGAGCTTCTCGTATTCATCATTCATAGACTTACGAAGACTCTTGAGGTTGTCAAAGAGTTGATTTGTACGTGCCCGAAGTTCACCAGCATGCTCGCGGAATATATTCTTCTCCCTTACCTGTTCTTGCACCTTGCTCCAGAATCCTTTTAACTCCCCCCATAATTTCTCATCATATTCGGAGAGGCCTTCTACTTTTTCTTTTATCTCCTGAATTTCATCAGCGTAAGAATGATATAACTTAGATGATAGCACGATAAAGTGCCATTCTGTCTTAGCTCTTGCAAGAATATCCTGACGATCTGTTTTCAACTCATCCGGTAATAGGCTTTCTGTCATCGTAAGCGGTCGATCTACAACTGCTGCTGTTTCTGGCATAGACAATTCTTGGCCATTACGCCACTGATTCATCATCTGATTGTAGAAGGTCTCGGTAGCCGTTTGTTCTGGGATTGTATGAATCCTAACTACATTATCGGCTTCTATTAGCTCGATTCCGATTAATACCTTTTCTTCTTTTTCATTCTCTCCCCAAAGGACCACTTTCGTTTTCATATTCGTTACTTGTGCTTTTCGTTTCTACCGAGTAGCCGGCATCTATTCTACTATTGTATTATTCCTTCAGATATAACGGTTAGTAATGTCACACTGTGACTGGCGCTATTATATTATTCTTTATCAAATATTGTGCTATTTGGACAGCATTCGTTGCCGCCCCCTTGCGTAAGTTATCAGAAACGATCCATAGATCTATGGCATTGTCGTGAGACTCGTCTTTTCGAATTCTCCCTACGAATACATCGTCTTTCCCCTCAGCATATAGAGGCATAGGATACGCGTTATTCTCTGGATCATCTAGTACTGTAACTCCAGGAGTCGCTCTAAGTACTTCGTTAACCCCTTCTATTGTGATGGGCTTCTTAAAACTTATATTAACCGCTTCAGAATGGCCTCCTACCACTGGAATTCTAACTACCGTAGCTGTTATTTTAATATCCGGGCTATTATATATTTTTCTCGTTTCATGAACCAATTTCATCTCCTCAGAGGTATACCCATTCTCTAAAAAGTCACCACCATGTGGGAAACAATTCTTATCTATAGGGTGGGGATAGGCGGGTGCTGTCGCCTTGCCAATACTTCGCTCCTCGTTTAATTGTCTTACAGCACTTACACCTGTTCCAGTTACAGACTGATAAGTACTTATAACCATTCTTTCTATTTCATATTCTCTATGGAGGTCATGCAATGCAACAACTAACTGAATAGTGCTGCAATTCGGGTTTGCTATGATTCGGTCCTTCTCTGTTATTAAATCTGCATTGATCTCTGGAACGACCAATAATTTATCAGGATCCATTCGCCAAGCAGATGAATTGTCTATTACAAAAGTGCCTACTTCAGCAAACTTAGGAGCCCATTCCTTGGAAGTGATTCCTCCAGCAGAAAATATTGCAATGTCAGGTTGCTTCGCAATAGCATCTTGCATCGTTACAACTGTATATTCCTTTCCTTCAAAAGTGATCTTCTTTCCTGCTGATCTTGCTGACGCCACTAATATCAACTCAGAGATAGGTAGTTTACGCTCTGCAAGAACTTCTCGCATTACACCTCCTACCATTCCTGTAGCTCCTACGATAGCTAGTTTCATAATTCCTCCAATTTATCTATGACGACAACGATTTATCATCTGACATACTTTGATATGACAAAATGCATGCCTGACAGCGATTTATTGACTACGAACCAGTATTATTGGTTTCAATTAGCAGCTATCGAGCAATGAATCGGCAAATTTGGGCCATCTTTCTGGTAATCACAAATGTCTTGGCTAGCTTCTGTCAAATAACTGAAGATTTCGACAAACATGAGCTTTCGCAAATTTGGGAAGGAGACAGAGCCTCATATACCATTAACGCCGATGGTCTCTTGCAGTTGGATGCCTTAGATGCAGGTGAAGCAAGTCTCTATACATCAGTTTTATTAACTGAAGAAATGTCTTGGAATATCTCTTTTGAGATGGATTTTAATCCCAGCAGCAATAATCAACTACGGATATATATCTATAGAAATAATCCAACTTTGGAATCCGACAACGCTCTTTTCCTCGAAATAGGACAAAATGGAAGTGATGATGGACTGCATCTATATCAACGAATCGATGGAGAAGAAGACCTAATAGCCAGTGGTAATATGGGAGTATTTGCAGAAAATCCTTCCGCGGAACTGAGTATCTCAATCACTTCCGATAACGTTTGCGCTATCTCTATAATAAGTCCTTCGTTCGGATGCATCGCAGAAGATATACTGGTGCCTATAGCTCCCTTGGAGATAGGAATGAAAGCATACTTTGGTTGGACTTGCAAATTCACTTCAACTCGCAAAAACAAGTTTTCTTTTGATGATATCTATGTAGGGTCTTATGCAGAAGACCTTACCTCCCCTATTCTTGAAAGCGTTATGTATGAAATTGGAGTATTTACATTTAATTTCGATGAACCTGTATTATCAGATATCGTCATTAGTATTGATCCCAGTCTCGTAATCACAACCTCTTCACAAAAACGATCTCTTACAATATCTGGAGATTTTCAAGAAAACCAAGGGTATATGTTTACACTTCAGAATACTTCAGATCTTGCCGGTAATCTTCTCGACACGAGCATAACTTATCTTATATCGCGATCGCCACAAATAGGGGACATACTTATCAACGAAATACTCTTTAATCCTAGAGGCAGTGGAGCCGATTATGTCGAAATTATAAATGCAAGTGAAGAAATGCTATCACTTAGAGATGTTATGATCGCTAATCTTGATAAGGATCAGTTTTTTCCAATTTCAAAGAGTCAAATAGAATCAGGATCTTTACTTGTACTTACAAGTAACAAAGACAATGTCATTAACAACTATCCTAGTCATAATGCGACGAGTATTGTTCAGCAATCAATTCCAACTTGGAATAATGACGATGATAATGTTGCAATCGTACTTAATAATGAAGTAATTGATGAATTCGATTATGACGAAAACATGCATCTATCCTTGCTGGACTTGGAAGATGGTGTAAGCTTGGAACGCATATCCACAATCGGTAATACTGCAGATTTAGACAACTGGACTTCAGCATCTGCTACAAGTGGCTATGGAACTCCAGGACTTCCGAATAGTACCTCATCACAAATTGGTTCGGCCAATCAGATAAAATTATTTTCTAAAATCATAAGTCCTAATGCAGATGGAGATCGAGATGAGCTTGAAGTAACTTATATCCTTGATAGCCCTGGCTATGTGGCTTCTGCAAGTATATATTCAGATAGCGGAAATCTAATAACACATGTTTTCAGAAATCAATCTTTGTCCATTTCAGGTACTTTCTCTTGGAATGCTAAAAATAATAATGGTATTTCTACGAGTACCGGGCTATATATTCTTCATATAGAATTATTCAATCTGTCAGGTTCCCAGTTTCAAAAAAAACTTAGTTTCGGAATTGCAGATTACATACCGTAACAGACTCATCAATGTCAGAAAATACGATTTCATTCTATTCCAAGTCATTTGATCAATTATCGACAATTGAATTGTATAAAGTGTTACAATTACGTCAGAAGGTATTTGTAGTTGAGCAAGACTGTCCTTATCTTGATACAGATGATCTAGACCAAGTTGCCATGCATATTATAGGGATGGATGCTTTAGGAGAGATTCATGCCTATGCGCGTATCCTCCCTGTCAATACTTCATACACGGAATATGCTTCCATCGGCAGAATTATTACTTCATTAGAATCGCGCGGCACAGGTCTTGGTGGACGGCTTATGGAAGAATCCCTCGCGCTTTGCCGTCAATTACATCCCCAAGATATAAAGATGAGTGCACAGACTTATGCCGAAGAATTTTATAAAAAATATGACTTTAAATCTGTGGGAGTAGGATATCTCGAAGATGGCATTCCACATATTGGGATGGTTGTGAAGGCTATTCTATGAAGGTCTGTAAAGTTCTAACTAAAAAAAGATTCGAAAATCCTTGCCAACAATCAATTAGAAATTCCACCTACCCTTTCTCAATCAATCGAATCCCATCAGGCGCTATAGTTATTAGCTTCTGTCGATAAAGTCCACCGATTGCTTTTTTGAAAACCTTCTTACTCATTTCGAGATGCTTCTTTATTAGCGCAGGATCGCTCTTATCACTAAGAGCTATGAACCCTCCAGAAGCTTGCAACAGTTCTAATATCTTTCCAGCATCATCTACGACCTTCTTATATCCAAACTTCCTAAGAGAGACATCTATCTTCTTATCTTCACGGATGCGACGGATATAACCCGTTAGCGTTTCTCCTATCTTGAGAGGTTTATAAATATCATCGGTATAGATTAATCCACTATAGGTCTGATCAATGATCGCTTTTGCTCCCATCTTAGACTGGTCGTATATCATTAAGCTAACCTCTTGGCCGACTTCGACATCTATTTCATCATGCTGAGTACATTCTTCAATAAGACAAGTACCTGTTATACGATCCTGCTCATCATGATATAGATAGGTCATATAAGTTCTGCCGACCATCATTGCCTCTACCATCTCGGCATTGGGCACCAGTAAATCTCTATCTAATCCCCAATCCATAAATGCTCCAAAAGGCGCTATACCAACACAAGTCAACATAGCAAAACCATACATTTCTATTTTTGGCTTTTGAGTCGTGGCAACTTGTCGCTCTTGACTATCCTCATAGACGAATACCTCTATTGTGTCCCCTTCTGAAAGATCCGAAGGAACATATTTAGCAGGAAGTAGAATCTCATCACCTTCTTCATCATGCAAGTACATCCCTTGGGAGGTACTTCTATAGGCCTTAAGTTTGTAATATTGACCAGCTTCCATAAACGTGCATTGTATCACACAAAGGAAGGGATATTTATAATAGGGGGCTACTTTATTTCAAGATAAGCTTCTTCTGCGATTCCCTCCCCTTCCGCGAGATCGTAAGAAATGTTTCATCACCTATTGACTTGGTATTCATCCAAGACTTGAGTTCTCGAAAACTCGATACTCTATTATCATCAATTCGCTCTATAGAATCACCGACTTTAAGACCTGCAATTGCGGCAGCGCTATTAGGAATTACTTCTGTTACGATTATTGAACCCTTCCTGTCTTCGATAAAGACCCCTAGTTGCGGTCTTCCTTCATCTTCTATCACTGGACCATCATTGGTAGCTCTTCTCTCAAATAAACCTTGCATATCATTACCACCGAAATCAAACATCTCCACTCCCATCCCTTGAAACATCCGCATAATACTATCAGCATCCATAGGCATACCTCCATCTTCTCCAAAAAAACGAAACGTCGAATTCCCAGGATGATCGAATATATCACCAAACACACTTTCAGAATTCCCGCCAAGTTTCACAATTTTCTCCAACTCACTACCATCTCTCCAAACAACAACATCCACTTCGTCTCCTGCCTTTTTATCTCCTACAGCTTCTTTGATTTCTTCGATAGTTACTACTGGTACTTTCTCTATAGAGATCAACTTATCTCCTACTCTAATATCAGCTTCGGCAGCACCAGAATGTAAGACAACTTCAGAAATAATTGCTTGACCATTCTCATGAGCTATAAATACACCTAAAGTTGCCTTCCGCTTTTGATGAGTACTTGCGCCAAAGAACCCTTCAAGATCTCCGAACCCCATTCCTTCCATATCAAAAGATCGAAGCATAGGATGCTCATCTTCTTCTATTAAATCGTTCAACTGATCTTCGGTATAGTTTCCCTGATTCCTTTTTACTGATTTAGAAATCACATTCCCATCTTGATCTATTGTTTTTTCAATTATGATAACTTCCTTATCTCCATTCTTATCTTGTGCCATCATAGCAATGTTCACAAGTAATAAGAGGAATGGGACGAAGGTGATTTTGAGTACTTTGATTTTCATGTTTTTTAACTTGGATACAGAACCACAAAAATATCAAGAGAACATTTACCAAACTCCTAAAGATGCGTTAAAACGTAGTTAAACGATTGGATTATCCCAATCGGAAACACGATCTTAACGCTTGGTATTAATAAATGAAGAAGAGAACCATCAATATTATCATTCTCCTAATGAGCGTTGCTCTTTTTGGGATTTCTATTATTCAATTCTATTGGCTTAAGAAAGGAGTAGATCTGAACGGACAGAACTTCAATAGTGCGGTGCTATTGGCAATGACAAGCGTCAAGCAACAACTGGAAAATGATGCTGAGAAACTTCAGGTCTTTAAAAAGGACTTATTCAACAAAGCTGATTCTCCGCTGAAGAAAATAATGACTCCGGCTATTAGCTATCGTGATAGTAGAAGACAAAAGCAGGCAGCAGAATTGGTAATGTTATTTAAGCCTGAGCTTGCAATAGAAAATATATCCTTGCCAGACTTAAATAGGTACTTACGATTAGCGTTCGAGCAGCAAGAAATAGATTTGGAGTATGATTATGGAGTTTATGATTACAAGAGCAACAACTTTAAAATCACAAATGGTAAGTACACTGCGAACCCTGGGATGACCCAACAAGCAAGTGAAGGTCCTAACGTAAAAAACTTAGAACGCAATGCGTTTGAGGTATTCATATTCAATCGTGATGACAAGGATCCCCCAGCAGCATTGAGAGTATTTTTCCCTAAGAAGACTTCATTCTTAATTTCATCAGTTTTCCCGTCCTTGTTGAGTTCCGTAATCCTAACAGGTTTAATTTTATTCTGTTTCGTATATACTATTAATGTCATTCTAACTCAGAAGAAGGTAAGTCTCATGAAGACGGACTTTATTAATAATATGACTCATGAATTCAAAACACCGATTGCTACAATCTCACTTGCCGCAGATAGTATCAACAATCCTAAGGTAATGAGTAAACCACATCTCATCGAGCGGTATGCCAATATCATTAAAGAAGAAAATAGCAGAATGCTCAACCAGGTAGAAAAAGTATTAAACATTGCACGGTTAGATAAAGAAGACTTCCAATTAAAGATTATCGAATTAGATGTCAATGCGATCGTGGCAAGCGTAGTTGAGATGACGGAACTCAAGATCCAAAATCGCGATGGAAAGTTAACCAAGAATCTAAATGCAAAAAATTCACTTTTTAATGGAGATGAGACTCATATCAGCAACATCTTGCATAATCTTTTAGATAATGCTAATAAATATTCAGCCGAAAAGCCTATCATTAATGTTTCAACTGCAGATGAAAAAGGAGGTATCAAAATTATTATTGAAGATCAAGGAATAGGGATGTCAAAGGATGACATTAAAAGGATTTTTGAAAAGTTTTATAGAGTTAGCACAGGAAATTTGCATAATGTGAAGGGTTTTGGGCTCGGATTGAGTTATGTAAAAGCTATCGTAGATGCCCATAAAGGTAGGATTGAAGTAAGCAGCGAAATCAACTCAGGTAGTAAATTTAGTATCTTCATTCCTTCTGATTTTAGCGCTGTGAAATAAAAACATTTAAAAAAAAGTTAATATATGTGTGACTTCTTGTTAGAAGAAACATCTATATAATCATACGTATTCAACTATACTATTTTCTATTATGGCGCAAAAAATACTTCTTGTAGAGGATGATCGGAATTTTGGGGATGTTTTACGCTCCTATCTTGAGATGCATGAATACGATGTCACTTTAGCAACTGACGGAGAGGCAGGATATTCAACTTTCAAAAGTGGGAAATTTGACCTTTGCATATTAGATGTTATGATGCCTAAAAAAGATGGTTTTACATTAGGCAAGGAGATAAAAGAAGCAAAAGCAGATATGCCGCTAATCTTTCTTACCGCTAAGGCATTAAAGGAAGATGTTATAGACGGTTTCAAAATAGGTGCGGATGATTATATTACAAAGCCTTTTAATAGTGAAGAACTTCTCTATCGCGTACAAGCAGTTCTAAGAAGAAGCACTGGTCCTGCTAATCCTGATGCAGATAAGAAAGAATTTGTCATCGGAAAATATCACTTCAACTACCCCCTCCGAATCTTAACATATGAGCCACAAGGGGAAAAGTTGAAGGAAAAGCTTTCTCCTAAAGAGGCACACTTACTCCGTTTATTCTGCATGTATAAAAATAATGTGCTTCCTCGGTCAGTCGCATTGACAGAGATATGGGAAGAAGACAACTATTTTACGGCGAGAAGTATGGACGTATTTGTCACGAAGCTTCGGAAGTATCTCAAATACGATAAGAATCTCGAGATCGTTAATATCCATGGTAATGGATTCCGCTTAGTGGATCATTCTGAAGTAGAAGACTAGGTCTTATTCATTCTTCTAAAGAATAGTAAAGCACAGAGTCTCTTATTCTTTACTCTATTGTTGTGATAGATATGCGTTCATAGCTGCTCCTACTATTCCTGCGTTATTCATCAATTGAGCTTGAACTATCTCCGTATCTGTTTTTAAGTATTTCTTATACTGATCAAATTCTTTACTAACTCCTCCGCCTAGTATGATTAGATCAGGGCTTAAAAGTAACTTTAAGTGATCCAAGTAAGCATTAAGCTCTTTTCCCCATTCCTTCCACGACAGATCCTTTTTCTTTCGCGCGCCATTTGAAGCATAGTGCTCAAAAACAGATTTCTTATAGAGAAGATGGCCAAGCTCTGCATTAGGAACCAATCGGTTATCAACAAATAAACCAGAACCAATACCTGTTCCTAGGGTTATCATTAGCACTGTTCCCATTCTTCCTTTTCCAGCGCCAAATTGCATTTCCGCCAATCCTGCTGCATCTGCATCATTCAGGAATACCCCTTTACAATTTGTATTCTCAGCAAGATATTCCGCTAGATTAACTCCTATCCAGGCGTCATCGATATTGGCTGCTGACATGCAGACATTATCCTTTATTATTGAAGGGAATCCACAACCGATAAATGTGTTATTGACTTCGAAGTCATCAATAAGCTTATTAATAACTGTTGAAACATTCTTCGGGGTACTAGGTCGTGGTGTCGCATACTTAATCTTAGGTTTTATAAATACACCAGTATCTGTATCAACAAGTGCTGCTTTTATACCTGTACCTCCTACATCTATGCCTAATATCTTTCCCATCTTTCTTTTACTATGATTCTACCTATTACTTTCTATTTAATCACTCGAACCTTCATACTTATATCTTCAACAGGACGATTGGCTCTGTCAGTTTTAACCGCCGCTATCTTATCGATCACATCAAGTCCTTCTATTACCTGTCCGAATATTGTATACTCTTGATCTAATGGTGGATACCCGCCATCTTTGAGATAAGATTCTATTATATGCTCTGGATAGGGATTGCCATGTCTACTTTCCATTTGTTTAAGTTCCCTTTCGCTCACTGTTTTTCCGTGAACTATATAGAACTGAGAACCGCTTGATCTTTTCTTTGGATTCGCATTATCAGGAGTCCTCGCAGCGGCTAATGCTCCCTTCACATGAGCAAGCGCCCCATTGAACTCAGCATCTACTTGATATCCTGGACCGCCAGAACCTAATTGGACTCCAATTGGAGCCCCTTTAGATTTAGGATCTCCTCCTTGAATCATAAAACGTTGCATTACTCTGTGGAATAACAATCCATCATAGAATCCTTGTTCTGCCAACTTGATGAAATTATCTCTGTGCAAAGGCGTATTGTCAAATAACTCCACCATCATATTACCCTGAGATGTTTCTATATATACTAAGCATTTTTCAGGAGCCTTTACGGTAATAGTTTTCCTAGCTTCTTTGAATTTTTTTCCTGCCTTTCCTTTTAGTACTATATCATAAGTACCTGAGAGGAAGTATGTGTTCGAAGGCACAGAATCTATAGACATTGTACCATCACCTAAATCCCAGACATACTCTTCACAATTCTCGGAGGTATTCTCAAATTCAAATCTGGCAGGTGCCGTTATATCTTGCGGTGCTTGTGTAATAAAATCTACTGTCCTCTTCGTACATGAAGAGAATGCTAACACAAGCCCTATTATCCATAATATTCTATACATATTCTTAATTCGACGTTATTCTAATTTTCATTTTTAGATCTTGTCTAGGGCGATTTCTACTGTCCGTTTGTATTGCTGCTATCTTATCGATCACTTCCATTCCTGATACTATTTCACCAAAAACAGTATACTCCATATCCAGATCAGGCCTTCCTCCAATATTTTCGTACTTCGCTATCTGGTCTTCATTGTATTCTATGCCTTTTTGAGCGCTCCTAGCCTGTAAATCTTCCCTAGATTGTTGCTGGCCTTGAACTATATAAAACTGCGAACCACTTGATTTTTTTTCTGGATTACCAGAATCGGGAGTTCGTGCAGCGGCAAGACATCCCTTAAAATGAGGTGCTCCAATTTCTTGATCTATAGTGTATCCTGGCCCGCCCATCCCGAGAGGGGATCCCGCAGGTGCCCCTTTAGAATCTGGATCACCGCCTTGGATCATAAACCCCTTCATAACCCTATGGAAAAGTAAATCATCATAAAATCCTTCTTTGGCCAGCTTTACGAAGTTATCCCTGTGGCTTGGAGTGCTATTGTATAATTCCACTTTCATCTCTCCGAAATCTGTCTCAATAATCCCATAAGAAGTAGAATCACTACATGAGACAAGTATCATAATTAAGATACCGCATAAAATAAAATACGCCTTAGAATTAAACATAAGAATGGGGTTCTGATATTTTTTTAAAATATTTAATTGTACAATGCTTAAGCAGCCTTTGTTGTGCCATCTCTCCTTCTACAGGAATGACTCGAGTTTGATTGAAGTGCGGCCAATTGTCATCATCGTAACCAGTAAACTCAAAATACCCTTCTTCCGTTAATAAATGACACGTCGCTACATGCATGAGGTCTTGCTTCTCTTCTTTCGTATATGAAGACTTCACCTTATTGGCTTCTTGGATACCGATGAGTAATAAGATCGCTTGTAGATCTGGCAGCTCCTCACGTCCCATAGCATCCTTGACGTAATGCCTTGTTTCCAACCACTCAAAATCTAATTGCCAATCTTCCATTTAATTTCTTGCAATGCTTTGCAAATATAGGGGATCATATGAGTTTTGACCCGCTATCCTGCATGCATTCTTCCTATTCGAAAATAGTTTTTATTATTCAGTACGCACATAAGCACTAACTCTCACAGCTCGCATGGCAGCAGGAATGGAGGCGAGTAAGCCTAAAATACTTACAGTAACACCAATAATAATAACATCCGTACTACGCATCTCCATCGGATAACTAGAGATACTATATCCTTCTGGCACCCCTATAATTCCAAAATTAATCTGCAGATAATAGAATACTATTGCCGCTAATAAACCTACTCCAAATCCAATCATACATATAAGAACGCCTTCATATAGAAATATCCTTCCTATCATTTTTTTTGTAGCTCCAAACGATTGTAGAATAGATATATCCTTTCGTTTATCCAATACAATCATCCAAAGACAGCCCACCAGATTAAAAATTATAAGGACCATTACGAAACTAAAGATGAGAAATGAGGTCCATTTCTCAATATTGGTAATCTTTAGAAATGATTCATCCTGTTGAAAACGATCTGATATTTTAAATTTGCTAAGGCCTGCTTTGCTCAACGCTAATTTCATCTGGCGATCTGTAATATCTGGCTTCTTCCGAATCTCGACAGCACTTATCATTCCATTGAGCGCCAGCATACTGGCTACCGCATCATAATTTGTTATCACATATTGATTGTCCCGCTCATTCCGAATCTCAAAAACACCTGTGCTTACCAAAGTCCTGGACCTAAAATCTTTATCTCCTGGAAACTTCTTCTTACGGTTAGGGACGTATACTTTTAGACCAGTGATAGCATTATTAATCCCGATATTAAGATTATCCGACACTCCGCGTCCTACGACTGCCAAATCACCTATTGTTTGATCATAGAACTGTGCATCACCATCTGTAATTGCTTGCTTCAGATCAGTACTCAATAAATAATTCTCATCTACTCCTTTGATTTTTCCGATCTGTTGTTTCTCATTATATTCGAAAAGCGCCAGCTCCTCCAATACAAAACTGAAGCTTGCTATTTCATCGATTGATGCTAACTGTGACCTCAGTGAATCGTTAATAGTAAAGTATTTGCCTTCGGGTGAGGTGATTTTAAAATCAGGATTAAAGGAATCAAGATAACTCTTCATCAATCCCTCGAATCCATTGAATACTGAGAGTATGAGAATTAGCGCAGCCGCTCCGATTGCGATACCGAGAACCGATATGGCTGTAATGATATTTATGGCATTGGTATTTTTCTTACCGTATAAATACCTAAAGGCAACTTTTAATGGAAAATTCATGCGAGCGTAAAGATAAACTATGGAGTCATCAGTGCATCATAGACCACTGTATGGATTTTGGGGCGATAGTCGTTTTTGCCAAGTTTATTGTTTTTCATACTTGGATAAGTACGGTTAGAAAGAAATACAAATACCAAGTCGTGATCTGGATCAGCAATCGCGGCAGTCCCTGTAAAGCCTAAATGGCCAAATGCATTCAAGCTTGCTTTTTCTGACATATTTAGTTTCTTATCTGGATTGAGTTCTTTCATATCCCACCCGATGCCCCTTCTTGTAGACCTCCAGTGTCGCTCAGTATAATCATGGATCGTAGCCGGCTCTATATATTGCTTTCCCCCATAATTTCCATTGTTGAGCATCATTTGCATGAGCACTCCAATTTCGTAACAATTACTAAATAAACCAGCATGACCACTGACACCTCCCATCATTGCGGCTCCCATATCATGCACATAGCCATGTACTTTGGCATGTCGCCAGTAGTCATCCTTCTCACTAGGAACAATATGATTTAAATCCAGAATCCGGTAAGGATTGAACATTGTATTACGAAGTCCTAATGGATTATAAAAGTTAATCTCCGCATACCCATCTACTTGATATCCTGAGATATTTTGGACCGTCTTATTCATTATGTAAAATGCCAGATCACTATATCTATAATTCTTAGCGTTTCTTAAACCTGAAGAGAAAACTTTTCTCCACATCGTATCAGGATAATCATTACGCAGAAATAAATGAGAGGCTACCGGTATGTCAAATCCTTCTTGAGGGCTTGGTTTGTAATAATCTTTAGAAGGCACTTTCTTCTTTTCACCACTCAGCGTAGGTCTATAAAAGGGAATCCATGATTTCAATCCGCCCATATGTGCCATTATATCCTCATAGACGAGATCTGCCTTATTGGTCGTGTCTTCTCCAGGAATATATTGTTTGATAAATGCCTTTCTTTGAAACTTCCCAGCATCCTCTAAGTGCATCGCACTGAGGCTCGAAGCCAATACTTTGGTTACAGAAGCGAGGTCATAGATATCATCCACTTGTACCGGCACCTTTTTATCATAGGTATGATGACCAAATGCTTTATGGTAAACGACTTTATTATTCTTCGCTATCAATACTTGACAACCAGGAGCAGCTCTTTCTTTTATAAGTTCATCAACTATTGATTGTATTTTATTAAGCGTATCGGTATTGAGCCCTACGGCTTCTGGTATAGCATATCCTAATCGATTGATATTCGGAATATGAATACCCGTTCCATTTGGATATCTGGTAGAAGCGGATACTGGTAGTTTTCCAGATATATCATTAGCACCCATAATCCCTTGGGCGGCAGCCTCCTGAGCCATCTTATCTTCCTCGTAAGCGACGATAACAGTCGAAATGTTTTCAAACTTAGCTAAGCTGTAAGGCGAACCAAATATGACAAGGACGACTTTCGTCTTTTGTGATAATGTATTTATAAAATTAATCTGCTCTTGATTGATGCCAAAATTCCTACTTGCTAATCGACTCATATTATGAATGGAAACAAATACAAGATCTTTCCTTTCTAATTGCGCCAATTTCAGATTATAATCTTTGGTCGTCGCATCGGCTTTGAGAAATGAATTATCAATATCTACATACGACATAAGACGCCGTTGAAAAGTAGTCCTGCTTCCAGCGCCTAAACTTATACTCCCCATCTTCTGACTGGAAAGTTCTTTTATCGGAAATATTCCATTATCGTCTCTCACAAGTGTTATAGCCTGTTCATAAAGTTGGGCTTTTATTACTTGTGCTCGTCTACTATTAGCCACTGCCATGATCGTATTCGGATTCGCTTGTGTGGCCAGGAGATTGAGGCCTAAGTCATACTTGGCGTTAAGAATCCGTCGTACACTTTCCTCCAAACGCGCGATCGGAACCGTTCCGTTTTTAACAGCCGCCAGAAATACCTTATGGCTTATATCCATATTCTCTGGAAGGCAGATAATATCATTTCCTGCCATAAATGCTGCTATGTCCGCTTCACCCGGAGGATAGTGCTTCGTGACACCCTTCATCTCCATACCATCCGTAAATGTCAATCCTTCAAATCCCATCTCATTGCGCAGTAGATCAGTGGTAACATACTTGGATACAGAAGTGGGAGAGTTCGGTCGATTATCGAGTGCTGGTACTTGTAAATGCGCCACCATCATCGCTGGTATCCCCTGTCTGATCATCATTTTAAATGGAAATAACTCTATACTATCGAGTCTCGCCCTATCATGGGGAATCGTAGGAAGGTCATGATGTGAATCCATATCTGTATCTCCATGACCTGGAAAATGCTTCGCACAAGCTATAACATTGGCATCGCCTAGTCCCTTCATATAGGCATAAGCCTTAGAAGCTACATTGAATCGGTCTTCCCCAAAAGACCTAACGTTGATAACAGGATTGGCGGCATTATTATTGACATCCACGACTGGTGCAAAATTAACATTGATCCCAGAAGCCTGACATTGT
>JBLIDB010000027.1:0-30776 GCA_047634015.1 Saprospiraceae bacterium | reverse complement strand
ATATATACTGCAGCTGCAGTATATATGATTTCTGGTAGACTGTATATAATTGATCTCTTTCGCCGCGGATCGTAGCAATTACGATCTATCTCCGACTCTAAGTTTGGGAAAAAATGTGCTATCGTTCTTTTTATAGATTGTAACAGATTCTTAGCTGATAGTTTTTGCCTCGAATTATCTTTCTGCTGACGATATTGCTTTATCCGATTCTTTTTTTAGACACTGAGT
The DNA here is from genome assembly GCA_047634015.1 of Saprospiraceae bacterium. Classification (GTDB taxonomy): domain Bacteria; phylum Bacteroidota; class Bacteroidia; order Chitinophagales; family Saprospiraceae; genus JAJRXG01. The sequence goes on along the minus strand of JBLIDB010000027.1, from coordinate 30,548 downwards.
TCGTATTAGTGGTAATGAAAATATATAACTAGCTGTAAACTATTCTAATACAGCTAGTTATTTTTATTATGTATCAACAGGTTAGAGCCTCGCACTGAATTGCTGGCAAATTAGCAGTAATCAACCTAATTAATATTTGTGTCGTATATGTTATAGTAGGCTTTAATATATTTAAAGGAGAAAAATACGATACAAGTATTCAAGCCCTGGCGCTTGAAAAAATGCGATCTAATTCGTATTCACTGCGATTTAGTAAGGTGTTTAAATCGTAAGTCGATGTATTCCAATAATTTCGTGGTATTCAATCCGTCCCGCAGTAAATTCCTTTGAAAGTCTACCAGACTTTAATTCTGCTATTGCAGAAGCATCCAAAATAGAACTCCAAGGAAAAAGCCTAAGAAAAAGTTCTTAAGCCAAGTTTTTATCTTTGAATACCACTTCTATCCAAGGGGGTCAGCTTGCGATATTCGAGGGGTTAATGCTGCGATATTATACAGCCATCCTGCAGCGAGCAGATTGCCAATAGTTTGATGCCGCTATCGCTTCACTTAACCCGCTATGACGGTAGATACTATCGTTATAGCGTACCCAGGGGCGATAGCCCAAATTCTGTTTCCAACTATATATAAAAGGAACAATCTTAGCTTACCTGTTGTATAAAAAATGGCAGGTTGAAAGTGAATTTATGGGGGTATAGATTGGTATCTGCTATTGCCAATTCGAAGTAGCCAAGGCAATTACACGATTGTCTTTTAGAGAAATGATCTGATAATGAATCTCAGAAGCAGATACACGGGCTATAGATACACTAATGCTTTCTTCAAGTAGGCATTCTGCTTTAATGTGGATTTTATAATTTTCCAATTTTCGTTTTTGGAGGATATCGATAGGAGTCGCTTGTATCATAAGCTTAGTAAGTACAATGTTGTTAACATGTCCATTCCAATCTAAGTCTCCATATTTGATACTGTAAGTATAATTGTGGATTAACTCTTTAGACAAAAAAAGTTTAGATGCAGGCTTTTCCAATGGATTCCCATCGAAAGCAACTTTGAAAATCTCAGCTGGAATACGTTCGATCTTTCTTGTATCCAAATTCATAAGCGTCCATGTACTGGAGGCGGTTGCAATGAGCTCATCATTTAGATCATAAACTATAAAATCCCTATAGGCTAATATCCTATCGAAACCAGCTGGATAGGTTATTACCCTTATCATATCTCCGAGCTTTACTGGTTTTAATATAGAAACCTCTTTTCTAAGGAGCACCCATGACGTATTGCCCATGGTATCATCCCAAATAGAAATCTGAAGTTTAAGCGCATTCTCCATAGATGTCTCTTGCATGAGCATCAATAACGAAGACATCTTCAATTGTTGATTGACATCTACTTCTTGACATCTTACTTGAAAAATAGTTTCCGAACCGAATTCTGGAGCTTTAAGGACCATAGAGTTTGTCTACAAGTTTAACCCGAAATAACGGGGGTTTTCAACTGTGAAATAAAGAATTGCCTAACAGGTATAGTGTCAAAACTGCAGGTATTTCTATTTTGTGGAGTGAAAGTAGGTAATCGATGTGATTTAAGAACTAAACAAGATGATTGCAAATAACTCATTGAAAGCCAGCTACCTGCCTGTCCGGCCGGCAAGCTTCAGCTTTTTTTAATCCTATAGCGAAGGCTATGAAAAGAAAAAAGAACTTTGTCCTGACTATCAAGCAGTTATTTTCACCAATCAGCCCAATTCTTAAAACACTTGAACATAAAAACAAATAAATGTCGAATATCATATTAGGAGAAAAAGAGTATTTCCCAGGAATAGGGAAGGTTGGATTTGAAGGAAGAGATTCAGATAATCCCTTGGCATTTAAGTGGTATGATCCCAAGCGTAAAGTGGCTGGCAAGTCGCTTAAGAGTCATTTAAAGTTTGCAGTTGCTTATTGGCATACCTTCTGTAATGAGGGTGGTGATCCGTTTGGGCCAGGAACAAAGATTTATCCTTGGGCTACAGCAACTGACCCCGTGCAAAAAGCAAAGGATAAAATGGATGCAGCTTTTGAATTCCTATCAAAGTTGGGCGTGGATTATTTTTGCTTCCATGATGTAGACTTAGTAGATGAGGGTGATACTTTCAAAGAAACAGAAAGGAGACTTCGTGCTATTACTGATTACGGAGTTGAGAAAAAGAAGGGTAATAAGATCAAAGTTCTTTGGGGAACAGCCAATCTATTTTCGAACCCGAGATATATGAATGGTGGTGCAACGAATCCAGATTTTAATGTGGTTGCATATGCCGGAGCACAGGTGAAAAACGCGATTGATGCTACGATAAAGTTAGGAGGAGAGAATTATGTATTCTGGGGAGGCCGAGAAGGATATATGTCCCTCTTGAATACAAAGATGAGTAAGGAACTTGACCATATGGCGCAGTTCCTTCACATGGCTAAAGATTATGCGAGATCAAGAGGATTCAAAGGCTACTTCTTTTTAGAACCAAAGCCTATGGAACCGTCTAAGCATCAATATGATTTCGATGCGGCGACATGCCTCAATTTTCTTCGGCAATATGATTTGATGGATGACTTCAAGTTGAACCTTGAAGTAAATCATGCCACGCTAGCTCAACATACGATGCAACATGAAATGCAAGTGGCTGCAGATGCAGAAGCACTCGGTAGTCTCGATGCGAATCGTGGTGACTATCAGAATGGATGGGATACGGATCAGTTTCCTGTGGATTTATATGAGTTGACAGAGATGATGTTGGTATTCTTAGAGGCTAAAGGATTTACAGGAGGAGGAATTAATTTCGATGCTAAGACGCGGAGAAATTCTACAGACTTAGTAGATATCTTCCATGCGCATATCGGAGGAATGGACAACTTCGCTCGGGCACTTATCATCGCCGATGATATCATGAAGAAGTCTGATTATAAGAAGATTAGAAAGTCTCGCTATGCGACTTTCGACCGTGGACAAGGAAAGCAGTTCGAGCAAGGTAAACTGAAGCTTAAAGATCTTCATGATTATACCATGAAGAATGGAGAGCCAGGGCAGATTAGCGGAAGACAGGAGTTTATGGAAAATCTGATTAATCAGTATATATAACAAGCTCATAAAATGGGTAGAAATAGGATGGCCAGTAGACGAAAGTTTCTTGCCCTTTTGTTTTAATGGATTTACCTTAAGACTCTGAATAATAGAACGCTAATTCTAGATTACTTACTCACTGTGACTTATTATGATTGGCCGAATGAACAAAAACAGTTCCTTCATGCTTTCTATGAAGAATAAATCTTAGAAGATGTCTACAAAAAAATCAATCCAAATAGAAACTCTTGGCTTTCCATGGCAGACGGAAGATCCATTTTTATTCTGTGCTTATCATAGAGATGAATATCCTCAAGGCAATGATCATCAGGGCATTGACGCTTCTGATCTCAAAGGAAGGCAAATAGGGCAAGACTTCGTCATAAAGGATGGATACAGGATGTATCATGGCAAACATGTACCGGGGTTCCCATATCATCCGCATAGAGGATTTGAAACTATAAGTATTTGTAAGGAAGGATTTATAGACCATAGTGATTCTTTAGGTGCTGCTGGTAGATTTGGGGCAGGTGATGTGCAATGGATGACGGCAGGAAAAGGAGTTCAACATTCTGAGATGTTTCCTTTAGTTTATAAGGATAAAAAGAATCCTATGGAGATGTTTCAGGTTTGGTTAAACTTACCCAAGAGAAGCAAATTTGTAGAGCCGCATTTTAAGATGTTATGGTCGGAGAAGATTCCTATCATTATAGAAAAGGATGCTGGTGGCAATGCGACTGAAATAGATCTCATCGCTGGGACTTGGAATGGACAAGAAGCATTGGACCCAACTCCTGACTCTTGGGCTGCAGATCCGAGAAATGGCGTAACAGTTCTTACAATTAAGATGAACAGTAATGCCAGCCTTACGATTCCCAAAACTTCAATGGGAGTAGGAAGGTCATTGTATTTCTATAGTGGGAATAGTATTAAAATAGACGAAATGGAAGTTAAAGTAGATCATAGAATTATTATTGATTCTGAGCAGGATATAACTATCAAAAATGGTAATGAAGAGGCTTGCTTTTTGTTTTTACAAGGTGCTCCAATCAAAGAATCAGTAGCGCAACATGGTCCTTTTGTGATGAATACTCAAGAGGAGATCCAAGAAGCATTTTCAGATTTCAGAAGAACTCAGTTTGGCGGTTGGCCGTGGCCCATGCAAGAACAAGTTCATGATAGTAATAAAGGTCGATTTGCATTGCATGTAGGAGCTGTAGAGGAAGAAATTCCAACGAGCTGACTTTTTACAAATTAGATCTTTTTCTTTGACCATTTCTTTGTATACCATTTTATACCAACAAAACCAAGTACAGTTGGTGTCATCCATGGTAATGCCATTAAAGGTCCTTCAAAGAGATTACCTAAGAGAGTGCGTCCTCCAAATGCAAGAAAGGCGGTGTAAGCGGCAATTCCTGATACGAGCATCCCTACTATGTGATCTTTAATAGGATCAACTTCTGCTATGAATTTATCATAGTCTGTTCTCAGTTCACGCAGACCACTAACTCCAATCAAACCAAAGAAGAAAAGGAGCACGGTGCCATTATCAAATTTCATATAAATGGCAAATAGTACATTGGCAAGTCCAAGTAAAACTACCCCAAATTCTATATATCGTCTTGTTTGATATAGTGGCTTACTGAGTCCGGATTTCATCCTGAGTATGGCGATGCCATACCATAAAGGTTTGGCAGTTAGTAAAGATAAAAAACCAAGAAATAGCGCCGAAAAATAATCTCCACTTATGAGGTTGTGAATCGAAAGTAAGGCTGCCGTTACTACAGTAATCCACATAGTGTATACATAAGCGATTCCGCTTTTAACATGGATACGCCCACCCTTTTTGCTTATTACTGGAATCCAGAATAGAATCAGGCTTATAGAACCTGTTACGATATGAATAGGAAGAATAATTTTATAAATGAGATCCATAACCTATAAGTTTGTTTTTATGCAAATCTATAGCAGCTTATAGTGTCTATTACGACTAAGGGACTTTTGTCAAAAAAACAGGGATTATTGGCAAGGTATAGGGCCAATAATCAGGCGGGAGGGACGAATGGCAAGCCTTATTTCCTAAATCTCTTCGTGAATTGAGGTCTGTTCTAATGCCCTTACAGCGGGTATATACTTGCGTGAGACAGGAATAATTATAGCTGTACCCTGCAAGGAAAGCTTAAGACCTTGAGCATTGCCATTAACTTCTGAGATGCGACTCGCTTGGACTACATATGACCTATGGACCCTAATTATTTTATGTGGAAGAAGAAGAGTTGCGAACTTTGACATAGCTATTCTTATCATTTTGACACTTTTGTTCTCAGCATATATTGAGACATAATTTTGAGCGGCTTCTGCAAAAACGAAAGTGCTTAAGTCAATAGTGACAACCCCTTGTTCTGTGGTAACTTCGATAATTGGATTCGTCTCTTCCTGCACGCTTTCTTCATTAGTATGCAATCGTTCGGCTATTTTCTGATGATAAAGTTTAGCTGATTGCATCTTCAATAAGCCAGTTAAAAGAATTGGGAATATCGAAATTAAAAATGTGCTATAAATTAAATTCCAAAACAAGATCCAAGAGAAAGTAAATAAACCTGATACCGCACTTAGGTATAGGAAATTCATAATACTAATTAGGAGGATGAGTTGAATAGTGGAGAAAAACCAGCGTCCGAAAATCCATGTAGGTTTATCAAATTCGATTCTGAAAACAAAGCGCCGCACAGCATGGAATGAGATAGCACTGACAAAAGTTATAATGCCAAAGACAAAAGTGTGTTTTACTAAAGAGGGCCTATTCAACTCATCTAATCCAAATGGCTGAAATAAGAACAAGAATAAAAACACAAATAACCCAATAATACCATCAGTAAGCATTTCATATTTAAAGCTGCCTTCTTCGGGAAAGGATTCTGTAAGAAATCTGGAAATTTTGTTTTCAGACATAGATTTTACACTTACTGAGCAGCTAACCACTTAGCCACATCTGTAGCTGTCTTGTTAGGAATTTCTTCCATAGGAATATGACCAACCCCTGGATACAGAATAAGGGTTGAATTCCGAATTTCAGTATCAAATCTATGCCCCAATTTTGGTGGAACCCAAGTGTCTTCTGAGCCCCATAAGATTAGTGTAGGACAAGAGATAGTTGGTATGAGATGTGAAGCATCTGTAAAAGTCGTATTCGCTCGATCTACAAATGCATGTCGATTCCCTGTCCTCAATGTCATTTTATGATATCGATCTATAACAGCTTCCTTTATCTTAGAAGGGTCTCCATAAACCTGTTCAAGATTCTTGCGAACGAAGCTTCGAGGTGTAATATGAAGCAGCAGCGGGCTCAGAATGGGGTGCTTAGCAATCTGTATAGCCAATGCCTTTGTGGGTTCTTCTAAAGGATACCCAGAAGCATCGATCAGTACTAGTTGACTTACACGATCTGGGTTAGTAAGAGTATAGCTCCATGCGATATTACCACCAAGAGAATTGCCTGCTAGTGCGAAGCTATCCAATCCGACACTTGTTGTAAATGCTTGTATGAACTCAACATAATTCTCGAGACTATAATCTCTATCTGCAGCCGGTCCTGTCAAACCAAATGCTGGAAGGTCCAACCTATATAAGGTGTAACTTTCTTTAAGTTGAGAGACCCAACCATCCCAAGTATGGAGTGAAGCTCCAGTACCGTGGATTAAGACTAAGGGAGGACCACTGCCTTCTATTTTGTAATGGACATCTATTCCTTCTATCTCCATATACTCAGATTCCTCATCAGCATATAGAGATTTCAATTCCGAAACCGGAATACTGGGAGAACGAAGTAAGAAGAAAATCAACGTCAAGACGATTACCAACAAGACAAAGATTCGGGAAGTTTTTTTAAGCATACAGAAGACCTATAATTAATAAGAGAGCTACCGCAAGTTAATCAAGATGTGGTATATACATTTATTTTTAGGTTTTGATATGGTTTATGAGAGGCTATAGTACTCCAATCTATTTCAATTTGACATAGATATAATCTCCTGTTCTTTTAGAGGAAAGGTGTATGTTTTTTAGAAACAAACTTTCATTTTATATCACTACCCCACCAATCTTCATTAGGCCGCCAATTTGGACTTAACATTTCTCGGCGCTGAGCTTCTAATTTTGAGAGCAACTTGTTTTTATGATCGTCAAGTCTTTGCATTCGTGTTTCTTCATTCATTAAGGGATCGATCTCAGCATATTGTGACTCCATAGACTCCAGGAAAGTCAACAATTTTATTATCATTTGCAAAACCAGCTCCGGATGTTTTTGCATCACATCGTTTGTTTCGGAAATATCTGAATGTAGATTGTACAGTTTCGTACTATTATCTTCCCAATAATAAATCAATATCCAGACCATCCAAAATCAAATGAATTATAACATAACTGAGTTCGTTGTGCAAGCAGGGAAGCCAATAGAATTGGTTTTGGATAATATCGGTATTATGCAGTACAATCTGATTATTATTATGTCAGGAACTCAAGAAAAAGTAGGAGCCGCTGATAAGTTAGCCACAAATCTAAAGCAATGGTGTAAAATTACGTTCCGAAGATGGAAGAGGTTCTTTTCGCCACTACCATCGTAGATCAGGAGCAAAAAGTGACATTAAATTTACTGCCCCTTCAGGACCTGATGAGTATCCTTATATCTGCACTTTCTCTGGCCATTGGCGGATCAAGCAAGGCGTAATGACGGTAACGAGCTCAAAGTGACGTGTAAATTCTAAATTCTATTTTTAATCAAAAAAATCCTCTTCCAATCTAAATTATAACGAAAACAAGAATTACACATTTACGAATTAGCTTTCTATTCGCAGTCTTAATATTATTAAACGCTTGCGACTCTATACACAAGAATGAAATAAAACAACCAGACTTATCTAATCGATCAGCCAATATCATTGAGACTGAAGATTTTAAATTTAAAGATCTCAACGGGAATGCTGCGTTAAATCCTTACGAAGATTGACGCATGACACCAGAAGAGCGAAGTGCAGATTTAGTTTCAAAATTAAGTCTCGAGCAGAAGACGGGTTTAATGTTGATTAGTACGACGCTCTTAGAAAATGATGCAGGCAGAAGACAAGGTAAAAAACCTATCACAAGCGGATTTAATGAAGTAGATGCCTTTAATGAGGGGAACTTTTTCACTAGAAAACAGCTGCAAGAACCTATGATGTCTAAGGCAGAAACTACCAAAGACGTCAAATAATTTTATAAAAGACATTTTATTTCAAGAGGTAATACAGCTATAGATACGCTGGCTAAATGGGCAAATAGACTGCAGGCATTGTGCGAAAAAGACGAATTTGGAATTCCGGCTACCTGAGCCTTGAATCCAAGAAATCATATTTCTACAGATGCTTCGGCAGGTTTAAGTATAGGTAGAGCCTCCTTTACTTCTTTTCCAGGGGAGCTGGGATTAGCAGCCAGGAGGGATTTTAATTTTGTAAGAGAATTTGCAGATATCTCTCGACAAGAATGGAGAGCAGTTGGTATCAACAAGGGGTATATGTATATGGCCGATTTGGCTGCGGAGCCATGTTGGCAACGAGTGGAAGGGATTTTTGGAGAAGATGCAGAACTGGCTGCCAAGATGATGCATGAGGTCTTATTGGGTTTCAAGGTAAGCAATTGGACAATGGATCAGTGGCATTGACTACCAAGCACTTTCCAGGTGGAGGTTCAGCAGAGGGAGGCCAAGATCCACACTTTGACGGTGGGAAGAGAGAAATATATCCTGGTGGTATGTTTGAGAATAATTTGATTTCATTTCAGGCAGCAATCGACGCGGGTACATCAGCCATTATGCCTTACTATTCAATGCCTTCTGGGACGGAATCCTACAGGATGTTCTAAGAAAGCGCCTTGGCTTCAAGGGTATTATCAATTCTGATACAGGCCCTATAGAAATGATGCCTTGGGGTGTTGAAAGTTTGCCCATCGTTGAACGTTACAAAAGAGCATTAGAAGCAGGTGTAAACCTTTTTTCAGGAACGGCAGATCCTGGGTTACTCATCCAAACATTAAAAGCATATCCTGATTTAATGCCTTTAGTTGATCTGTCTGCGCAAAAAACACTAAAAGTGAAATTCCAATTTGGGCTTTTTGAGAACCCTTATGTTGAAGTGACGGCGACAAGCCAAATAGTTGGAAAAGAGGATTTTAAGAAAAAGGCAAATGAAGCTATGCGGAAGTCTATTGTTTTACTTAGAAACAAGGAAGAGATGCTTCCTTTGAAATCTAAGACCAAAGTTTACTTTGAATCCTACATGCAAAGGGGAAATGGTGCTCCTTCCAATGTATACAGTTCTGACAATAACTCTTGGGGCATAGAGTTTGTAAGCTCACCAGAAGAAGCAGACGTCGTATTGCTTTGGTTAATTCCAAAGGGTAAGTCCCTATTTCAATCTGATGGTCGACCATTGCATGTGGACCTTTCCAATAACGGTGTCGATGTCGACTATGTAAACAAGTTAACGAACAAGCGAACTATTTTAGTGGTGAACTATACGAATCCATGGGCAATTGACGATATTTTTAATGACGATTCAGGTACTATAAAATCTGTAATGGCCATTTTTGGAACCACTCCTGAAGCCGTCTAAGATATTATAACAGGTAAGCATAATCCAAGTGGAAAAATGCCTTTTTCAACTCCTGTGTCTGATGAAGCTGCTCAAAATCAGAAATCTGATGTCTCTGGATACATGGAAGACGAAGGGTCTGCGCTATTAAATTTTGATGAAGGCTTGAGTTCTTTTTCTTTTCGATAAAGAGCTACGACTATTCAAAGTTAACCGTACTCAAAAAAGCATCTATATCCTTTTTTAGAAAAGAGATAATAGGAGCTACACTGTCTCGATCTACTTTATCATCAAAGTAAAGAGATCCCCTTAGAAAGTGTAATTTAGAATCAGTGATATAGAACTGGTAAGGACTTGCTACAGCTCCCTCGATACTGAATATTAGTCCTGTAGCACCATGTAGATTTTTAATTTCAATTTCCTCTCTGAAGCTAGCCTTTACATTGTGTTTGCTTGCCATTGTGTAAGCATCATCTATTAGAGAAGCAAGATCTCGATCTGGTCCGATGGCATAATAACTGCAATGAACTGTTGCACCGAGTGAAAGGAATTCCATGTCGAACCAACAAGGATGTGCCACTTCTTTTTTGAAAGCATCTTCTTTTTTCTTAATTGCAGCGTACTGTGGGATTGCTGCTTTGAAAGGACAGGAAGCGAGATTTATCATTTTAACTTCACGCGTAGGGTAGTCTATCTTTGGAAACATGTGAGGACGAGGAGTTGCTCGTTGTGCTTCTTGACAACTCACTATTGCGAGGGACATAATGACAATATAAATTATAGACTTCCTTGTCCTGTAATATATCAAATTGTAATTTTTATTTTCTCAATACGTCGTTTAGTTACAGAGATGATTAAGAATGTCATTTCTTTGAACTGTATGACTTTATTGATTTTAGGAATCATCCCTTCTATTTCCAAAATAAAACCGGCCAATGAGTCTGCATCTCCCCTGCCTTCATCAAATACGTCATTGTAAAGGCCGGTAATTCTAACCACATCGTTTAGCAATGACTTGCCTTCAAATATGAAGTTGTGATCATCAATTTTCACATATTCGACTTCTTCATCCGTATCGAATTCATCTCGAATGTCTCCGACGACTTCTTCAAATATGTCTTCCAATGTTACGATTCCTGCACTGCCTCCATATTCATCAACAACGATTCCCATGTGAGTCCTTTTAAGTTGGAACTCTTTCATTAGATCATCAATCTTCTTTGTTTCAGGAACATATAATACGTTCTCGCGTATTAGTGCCTGCCAATTGAATTCGGCGCCTTCGTTAGAATGACCTAAAAGATCCTTTACATAAAGGACTCCTTGGATATTATCAAAATCTTCTGTCGTCACAGGTATCCTCGAGAATCCACTTTCTTTAATCGTATCAAGGACCTGAATGAAATGATTAGAGGTGTCCAATGCGACAACATCCACCCTCGGTTTCATGATCTGCTTTGCCGTTACATCACCGAATTTTATAATTCCCTTGAGTATATCAACTTCTTCACGATTCTCACCTTTGCTTACCGTAAGTTCAATTGCCTTATCGAGATTTTTCTTTTCAGTTCCTTTGGAGTGGAGTCTTTTACGATATACGCGCTCTTCAAATCCACTTGACCATCCCACCAGCAGCGCACTAAATGGATAGAATACCTTATTTAGAAAAGTGAGTGAGCTGGCCATCACTTTAGCATGCTTGACATTATTGATATTAGCGTAGATCTTTGGGGCCACCTCTCCGAATAATACAAGTAAGAAAGTAACGCCGATAATGGTAATACTAAAGCTGAGAATCGAAGATAATGTCTGTACAGAAAATATGTTCAAATTGAACATTCCCTGAATAGCGCTTGCCCAGGCATTGAAGGTAGATTCTGGAATACTATTTTTTATAAGAGCATCACTCAATATTACAATGGCAATGTTTATAAAATTATTACTGATCAGTATAGTGGCCAGCAGTATTCGAGGTCTTTCTTTGAGCTCTAAGACTCGCAGATCAGCCTTCTTTCCATCCTTTTGCAGGTTATTGATATCCTGATGTGTAAGCGAAAAGTAGGCGACTTCTGATGCTGAGATAAGTGCTGAACCGATCAAAAGAAGTATTAATAGCCCAATCCATGTTACAACAGTCGTTGCACTTGCTATGAGAATGGGGTTAAGTACGATGTCCAAAAGGACGGGGCCGGGGTCCAAGAATTATTGTTTGATGAATAATGCTATTGAGATAAAAATACTAAAAAGGTAAGTCATCTTCAAATGGTGGTTTAGTTCCTTCTACTTTAGGTGCGGTTGGCGTTGCGGTTTGGAATCTATCTTCTATCGATGGCATTCCAGCGTCTGGCAATCCCGCAGCACCAGATTCTCGTTTCTCCAGAATACGGTATGTATTAGCTCTGATATCAGTATTGTACCTGTCGTTGCCTTCTTTATCTTGCCATTTCCTGTATGAGATTTTACCTTCGCAGTATACAAGCATCCCTTTATTTAGCTGTTTTTCAGCACGTTCTGCTGAAGCACCCCAGAGGACAATATTATGCCATTCTGTTTGTGTCTGCCAATTCCCTTGGCGATCTTGATAATTTTCATTGGTTGCCAACGAAAACTTAGTAACCTTTCCTCCTCCTTCAAAATGTCTTATTTCCGGATCGCTTCCGAGATTCCCTATTAGGGTAACCTTGTTAATCATGTCATTTAACTTGTATACTTATACGAAGATATATCTTCCTGCATTAGTAAGCGTATTGGAAGCTTAGATAGATCGCTCTTGGCATAATCGGAAATACCACAAAGCTTCCGTTGGGGTTGGCACTTATGTATGACTGATCAGCGGCATTGCTATTACTTCCGAATTCATTTGGCCCGAAGAAATTCTGCAAACCTCCAGTGCTAGTGAGGTTCGTACATCTCAATGAGGTAGACCATTTATTAGAAATTTTATACCCTAAGTTAATATCTAATGTGCCATAAGCAGGGAGCTTAAAAGCATTGGATACATTACCATATCTGGATCCCATATAGTTCCATGCGATACTTCCAGACCAAGCCTTAGTTTCATAAACTAAACCAGTTTTAAGCATGATCACTGGAGTATGTGGAAGCTTATTCCCTTCGAAGTCGGCGATCTCATCATCAGCGGGATCTATAGAGCCTTGCGGATTATACACGGTGAAATCATCCAGTCTCCCTTTTTGGAAAGTTCCTGAAAGGAAAAATTGCAAAGGGTCTGATAACTCATATTCCCATTCCGCTTCAAGACCTATTGTTGTAGATCCATTAAGCTGAGTGGGTGTATAATATATTTGATTGAGCTCCTCATCAAACACAAAATCTGTATATGGAACATCACTCAGTTTACTCCAGAATCCTGCTACCATAAGCGAACTTTTCTTCGTTGCATGAGCGATACCTACTTCTAATTGTGTAATATCTTGGATGTCTATCTCGAAATCAGACGGAATCTCTTGATTGGAAAAGTTATCTAAATAGAAGTTTAATTCTGGGGCTTTATGACTGGAAGAGAAGCGAGCATAACTCGTTGTCGCATTGGAGAGTTTATAATTTGCTCCAAGAGAAAAAGAAAGATAGTTATAGTCAAAATCATCAATTGCATTCGTTCCTCCTGATGTTAAGAACCCATTGTCATATGAGGTCAATGGATTGCCATCCAATCCTCCATCTGAAGATATAGGAGCACTTAGGTCTTTGGTACCATTATGGTTTATAAATTGATACCTCAATCCTCCATCTATGGTTAAGGCTTCGCTAATGTCAGTGGAGAGATTACCATATAGCGCATATTGATTAACTTTTATAGCTGCCCCTTCATAAAATAATGCTCCATAATTGCTGAATCCATTGGCATCCGATAACAATCTACTTGGCTCTCCTGGATTATCCAGAGAGACAGAAAGTAATCTGGACTCTGGTTCGTAGGTGCTATAAATGAAACTGGCATTTGTGAAAATATCGACATCACTTTGCGCGCCAAATACGCCTAAAGTAAGTTCTGCATTGTCAAAAGAACGCTTCAATTGTATGTCCGCCATCAATTCATCGATACTATCATCTTTCTTCCATGCACCGCTGGCCATGATCGCATCATTAGGCAGTGATCCAGAGAGATATTCATATCCTGGAGGAAGTCCTTGAAACACACCAAAAGCTTCTAAATTATTCACTTGAGCGAGTTGGGTCCCTGTTGCAACTTCTGTAAAGCTTGTAACGCCTGCTGGGAATTCATCTCCACTAATAAAGTAGGTCAAGAAATTTTCCAAGCCTAAAGGTTGTCCACCGATCGTTGTCTGCCAATCCACATCTTTGTTAGAATACTTGGCCTTGCCTATTAAGCGCCAATCTCCCAATTTCTGGTCCATGTTGAATTGCAGCGACTTTTCTTGCGAGCGAATGCCATTAGCAGGGTTATAGGTATATCGATTTCCGATGTTGTTCTCCTGCTCGTCAATTCCAGGAACTAATAGCGCTGAATTCTGAAAACTCATTCCAAAGGCGGGCTCAGGGTTACTCCAATTAGTTGACGGCACGCCAGTGTATCTATGGTTTCTATCATCAAGCCATTTTCCTTTGAGAGAAAAAACACCTGATTTTGTTCTTTTATGAATGCCGAGTTTCATCTGCCCTCCATCATTGGCGGCATATTGTATTTCTCTAGGCCCTTTGTCATATCTATAGAAATATGAATAATCATAAGCCCAGCCTTTTTTACCAATAGGACCGCCGTGATAACCCTCCATTCGGATCATAGGTCGACCACCTGCGTAAACTCCGGCCGTAAGTTTTTCGACTCCCGTGTACGTGGATTTTGGAGACTCAGAGATATAATTAATGCTTGCTGCAGGACCACTTTGCGAAAGCACTCCTGATTTTCCTCCTCTGATTACTTCAACTCGTTGATGACTGATATCAGGTCTTAGAAAGAAGTCTGGAGAGAATTGCTGAAACTGTATGGCAGTAACAGGAAGTCCATCTTCTTGTAATGAATTATAATACCAACCTATATCATCTTCTGCACTTAGAGAGATTCCTCTCGTGTGTACTCTTGAAAATACATCACCCGTTGATCCGTCTATAAACATTCCAGGGATTTGCTGAAGTGTTCCTGCTACCCCCGCAGTAGATGTAATGGCGGGATTAATTCTTACACTAGTTCCTATTCCTGCTTCATTACGTAACTCACCAGCGTAGTCTTTAATTACGAGTTCCTCGAGAATGTTGTTATTAAGACTATCTGCTTCCTGTCCGTATATAGAGGGAATAAGAAGTATGAAAGAGAGAAGAGATATTAAGCTTGAGTATACCTGCATTTTATAAATTGAATTGAAGTTTAAAAATAGAAAAGAATAGCTAATCTAGGTGAAATTTGTTCCTTATTTTTTTAGCTTGAGCAGTGCCACAGATTCTATATGACTTGTGTGTGGAAACATATCAACAGGAGTTACTTTAATGAGTTCATATTTCTCTTTCAAAAGAAGGATGTCTCTTGCTTGAGTAGAAGGATTACAACTGATATATACGATCTTAGGAGGCGCAAGAATCAACAATGTTTCTACAACTTCTTGGTGCATACCCGCTCTCGGAGGGTCTGTGATCAGTACATCTGGAGATCCATATATATCTGCAAACGAAGGATCAAGAACGTCCTTGCAATCTCCTACGAGAAAAGTGGCATTATCTATCTCATTAATTTGAGCATTGATCTTGGCATCCTCAATGGCATCTTCTATTACTTCTATACCTACAACAGATTTGCAAGATTTGGCAAGGTAAAGTGCGATACTTCCAGTACCTGAATAGAGATCATAAACGATATCATCCGCCCCGATCTCAGCATATGAAAGCGTTACATCATATAGTACCTTGGCCTGATAACTATTTGTTTGAAAGAAAGACTTTGGGCTTATACGATATTTTATACCTCCTAACACTTCCGTGATGTGTGTAGCTCCTGCAACGTGAGTAGCGGGCAAGTCTGAGAGGCTTGAGTTTGGCTTGGTATTGAGTATGTAAGACCAACTAGTAACCTCTGGAAACCTCGCTTGCATAACACTTAATACTTCCTCCATTTTCTTAGGAATACGCTCGCCAAATACAAATGTGATCATCCATTCTCCAAGCGTAGAATTCCGAACAACAATATTGCGTAGTAAGCCAACATGTCGCCGAATATCGAAATAGGACCAATCATGTTCAGTAGCAAGATCCCTAAGGGTGTTACGAATCGTATTTGAAAAGTCATCTTGTAGATGGCATTTTTCAATTTCCAAAATTTTATCAAAAGCTCCAGCAATGTGGAACCCTAATCCCCGACGTTGTTCTATATGCTCCTCTGACTGGATCTCTTCTGCACTAAGCCATCTCTTGGTAGAGAATGAGTATTCTAATTTGTTTCTATATAAGTAGGTACGATCACCACTTCTGATAGGCTCTACTTTCTCTTCTTCATCCTTTGCAATTCTGCGGATGACTTGGCGCACTGTTCTCTCTTTTAACTCACTTTGGACCTTGTAATCCAAGTGCTGCCACTTGCATCCTCCGCAAGTTCCAAAGTGTTGGCATTTGGCCTCTACTCTATCTTTGGAGTATTGAGTGATAGCCTGTACATATCCATGTTTCAGTCCTTTTTTCTTGCGATGAACCCTCATCTCTACTACATCCCCAGGAACTGTTCCACCAAGCAGTATAACGATCTCTCCTTCAGGAGTTCGTCCTAAAGCATGACCTTTATCAGCCATATCTATTACATCCACGTTGGGAATGATTTGTTTTCTTCGTGCCATATTTTCGATTGCCGCGCAAACCTACGTAATAGTATGTCTTAGACATAATTCGATTTTACCTCTGAATGATTATATTGACCAGTCTATAGAGATAGAAAGGAAAGTAACATCAAGATCAATACACTTATGAAGAAGAGATCATTTCTTAAGACGATGGCAGGAGCAGTTGTAATACCCAACTTCTATGACCAATTAGATAGATGGCAAATATTGCTAAAGCATGATAATGTGCAGAGTGTAGCCCAAAATGAGGAATATTGGGCAGTCGTTAGAAGTGGCTATAGACTTAAGCCGGATTATATCAATCTGGAGAATGGATATTACTGCATTGTACCTCAAGAGACGCTCGAAAAGTATATCGATCATGCCCGACATGTCAATTACCAGGGCTCCTACTACATGCGGACCGTTCAGTTAGATAATAAACACCGAGCAGCAGCAAGACTTGCCAAGCTCATCGGAGCACAGGAAAATGAAGTAATCCTTACTCGCAATACTACTGAGTCTCTGGATACAATAATCGGTGGATATCCATGGCAAGAGGGGGATGAAGCGATCTATGCTCAACAAGACTATGGTGCTATGCGGATCATGTTCGAACTCCAAGAACGCAGACATGGTATAAAAAGCAAAATCGTATCAGTCCCAAATCATCCATCATCAGATAAAGAAATTGTAGCGCTGTATGAATCAGCGATTACGGATCGAACCAAACTACTTATGGTATGCCATATTATTAATATCACCGGTCATATCATGCCGATTCGTAAGATCTGTGATATGGCGCACGCTCGAGGAGTGGATGTCATGGTAGATGGTGCTCATGCTATTGGTCACTTTGATTTCGATATCAAGGATCTCAACTGCGACTATTATGGATCAAGTCTTCACAAATGGCTGAGTGTTCCACTTGGATCAGGTCTGCTCTATGTCAAAGAAGGTATGGCGACGAAGATATGGCCCACATTTGCAGAATGGAATAAGGAAGATCATGATATTCTCAAGCTCAATCATACAGGGACTCATCCTCCTCATACGGATCTCGCTGTAAATGATGCAATAGATTATTTAAGTAGAATAGGGCCAAAACGAAAGGAAGAGAGGCTGAGATATATTCAGAGATATTGGACAGATCAGGTTAGAGATATAGATGGGATTAATGTCAATACCCCCAGAGAACTGCATAGATCTTGTGGCATCGCTAATGTAGGAATAGAGGGGATCGCTCCATCGATATTGGCTAAGCGGCTAATGAGTGAATTCAATATTTGGACGGTAGCTATCAACCAGCCACCAGTTATCGGTTGTCGAATCACCCCCAATATCTATACATCCTTAGAAGAGCTGGATACATTTGTTGCTGCGCTAAAAACAATGGCCGCCGAATAACTCGGCTTAGACATTTAGAAACTATTATTAAAAAAGATTGAATGAAGCGCACCCTAAAATTGCAGTAATTATTCTTCTGTTTGTCTCTTGTTATTAGATTTCAAATTCCACACTCAATTCAGAATCTTGAACTGGTTTGGTCAGGCCTATAATCCTTATGTCAATTACGTGCTTGGTGATATGATTGTGGTTTTTAAAGGTGCTTTTTTAAAAAAGCATCTACGTAAAACTGGCAATAATCATTTACCTCTTTGGCTGCATCCATCGTATGGGGCCACCCTTTCAAACGATGATAGTCATGAGGAACGCCAACCTGTTGAAGCCAACTATTTAATGAATCGGATTGACTCACTGGAACCAATGCATCAATCGTTCCCTGAAATATTAATGTAGGTGGATCATCAGAAGAGATAAAAGTACTTGGTGAAGACAGTTTATAAAGAGCTGGATTCTTTTCATAGGTGGTGCCCATAAAACTAAGAACTTCCTCTGTGCCAACAGCATAAGAGGTAGTCATATCTACGGGACCATAAAAATCAACAATGACTTTAACATCACTGCTTACCTCCGACTCACAATCCTGATTAAATACGGGTTCATCACCTCCATATCCAATTAACAAAGCAAGATGACCACCTGCTGATCCTCCTACTACAGCTATGCGGTCTGGATCTATTCCGTATTCAGGTGCATTACTTTTAACCCATTTTATAGCACAGCTCACATCCTGAGCTGCTGCTGGGAATTTAGCCACATTCGAAAATCTATAAGAAATGGTTACCGTTACATAGCCCTTTTTGGCATAGTCAATCAGGTAGGGTAAATAGTCCTCCCGCTTACCCTTTTTCCAGGCACCGCCATGAATGAAGATCATGGTTGGTGCTGGGCTTTCAAGATCCTTTCGCTTGTAAATGTCAAGTTGAAGATCACCAGAATCTATGGTTTTGTAGGTAACATTCTTAATCGCAATGATATTTGCCGGCACAGCAGGTTCGTCGTCAATTAACGCTAACATGCCCAAACCATAGGCCATCTTTAGCATGGTCTCATTTAGATATCCTTTCGGAGCTTTTACCGGACGTTCCTGATCTGTCGAATCAGAATCACATCCAATTATTGATAATAAAGTGAATAGAATAATAAGCATCTTCTTCATAAGCTATTTATAAATTTAGTCCGAAATATGCATAAGGAACCGATTCGAGAGTCAAGAGGTCAATGAAATAGGGCTTTTTACTGATTGAGTCATATCACCGCTATGGTGAAATTAGAAAAGGTAGTAAAGCGTCCTATTTTGAAGGCATCTTGAGTTGTAATAGATTTTCTAATGCATATTTCGGGTTATAGGATCAGGACTCATTTCAAACATCAGTACACCGCCATTAGCGATTTCCTCATGTTTAATCCATATCCGATCCAATATTAAACCATTTAATGTAATTTTTTTTACGTAAATATTCTCAATAGAATAGCTCTTTGTCTGAATCTCAAGTTTTGAGTCACCCAGGTTGATAATTGCGCTTTCAAATAGCGGAGCTCCTAACTGGTAGGTATCGGTCCCTGCTAAAGGATAAAATCTAAGTGAACTAAAAACATACCATGAAGAAAGTGTTGCTGCATCTTCATTGCGGTTGAGGGAATCATACCGATTGGTGTATTTATTGTCCAGGATCCACGTACCCACTTCTGCGTATGATCAGGTCGATCTATCTCATTAAAAAATAAGGCGCATGGATACTAATGACCTATCACAGGATCAGATTCATTAAAAAAAGTTATCCAATTCACTGATAAAAAGTCCCTGTTTTTAAACAAACCAACCAGCCCCGGCGTATCAAAAAATGGTGTCCATCTCCATTGCATGACACTTCCCTTTACATAATCATTGGTATGTTTTTTCTCTCCACCCACATAGGTCAACATAATCGGTTTGAAATCTTCTACAAATTCACCATTGGCATTTCTTGGATGAAAAAACTGGGTTTCAGGATTCCAAACGGTCCGATAATTTATCAATTCCTATATCAGGTTGCTATGAGCATGTATTGGACAATTGCAACTCGGATATTAATCCAGAGATCAATTGTATAGCGTTTATTGAAATTAGTAATGATAAGCAGTTAAACTACTTTATCGGCGGAAGAGGTATCCTCAATATTGGAATATATACAGTGGTTGAATTAAATCCAATAATACTTTTTGAGATCTTATCGTTACAGTCATCAAATTTTTCAACTAAGAACAATGATACTTTTATCAGGCTCGAGGACACGACAGCGTGTGGGAGAAGGTACAGTAATCAGAGGAGTATCAAGGTCTATTTACATGCCGCTGTAGTTCTAAACATTTAAGTGATCTTTGAAAAAAACCAAATGAATCGAATCATAATATTATCAATTACGCTGCTTCTGCTCGTCTCTTGTAATCAGATTACAAACCCCACACTCGAAGGCATTGAAGATGTAAAGATCGTAGAAGCGTCAATAAAGAAATTAGAAATCAATGTTAATGCTATTCTTAACAATCCGAATGTATTTGTCCTAGATTTGGCAAGGGCTGATCTTACCGTACTTGTAGATGGGATTGAGTTGGCGCATGTACTTCAGACCTTTGATACTCAGATGCCAGCCAATAGTGATTTTAAGATGCCTCTAAATATTAAGATGGATCTTGCGCGCTTATATAAAGACAACCCATTAGGAGCTCTTTCGAAAGGCATGAAAATTCTAAATGAGAAGCAGTTATTGATTCAAATTTTAGGGCATATAAAAATTGGTAAGGGAAATGCAAAAATTTCCGTACCAATAGATCAGGAAGAGTTGATCAAGTTATAATCATAGAATGATAAACTGTAGAGGGGAGAAGTTAAAATGTGGACCCTCGTTATTCTTTACGGAATCAGTCGGGTGTCTCACAAAAGGGAAGGTTTTTCAACTGATTTTCACGTGCCCTTTGCAGGGTATTAGATTCTATATCTTTAATGTATGCTTATATTCCACATTGAGTACTTATAAGGAAGACAACTATTACGATTATCGATAACAGACTCTTGCTATCCCTTCTATAGTTTACAGTTTTTATTTTTTTCCTATTTCTGTAAAAAACAGATCACACCCTTTTTATTGGAATTGATGATATCAGGTAAGCCGTCATTATTCAGATCCTCAATCACGACCTGGAGACCTGCACCCGATTCATCATCAATTAAATGAGGAATCCAATAGGGCTTGGAGGCTTTATCCAGGAGCAATTCAAACCAATATAGAACTGCAGGTTCCAGGCCACCGGGATCTTTTCCCAGATGAGCAAAGAAACGTTTACCGGTAATCAGGTCGGGTAAACCGTCATCATTTAGATCCGCAAAGGCCGCTCCATGAGTTTGAGAAAAAGAACTATCAATGAGATGTCTGGTGAAAGAGGGCTCATCATCTTCTTCTTCTTCTTCTTGTCCATGTTCATGCCACCAGATACCATAATCATGCGCTGAGGTTGAAATGATATCTTTATCACCGTCCATATCGAAGTCATAGGCATACATTTGAGAGCAAGGCGCACCAAAAGAGGTCTCATGAAATACCCAGGGTACATTTTCTCGATTTTTGGGTGCTTCCCACCACCCATATCTGGTTATGATATCCTTGCGCCCATCGCCATTAATATCGCTAAACCCAAGGCCGTGGTCATATCTTTTAGTGCCGGGAGCCCTTTCCGTACTTATAGGTATAGCCTTCCATTGAAGGCCGGCACCTTTATCCGGTGACCGAAACCACATCATTGTTCCCGATTTTTCATGACCAAACACCAAGTCCATGCGTCCATTGTCATCTACATCAACCATCATTGGTGATTCATTACAGGCATTTGTATCTATCACATATTCTTTCCAATGCTGTTCTCGTCCCTTAGGGTTCTCATACCAATAGACACTTTCTCCGGGAAAATCTATTCTAATAAGATCTACCCAACCATCATAATTTATATCCATAACAAAATTCAAAAATGAATTACTCCAACCAGCGGTATAGTCAAAGCTTTGAGGTTGTTGGATCTCATGAGACACCCAGTCTGGAGCTTCAAACCAATAGGCGCCCGCCAGGATATCTTTGAGACCGTCCTGATTCACATCCCCAACAGCTACACCCTCAGAAATGAATTCTTCATGGACAGCATGTTTGGTAAATTCTATAGAGATCTCAATATCTGTGGTGGCTTCCCCTCTTTTATGCGATAAAATACATCCGCAGACCAAGGCAGCTACAAGGATGGCGAAGCCCCCAATTCGAATTTTGCGTGGTTCAATCATAATCTGAGTTTAATTCTCTTGTACAAGATAGATTAGTAATGCATAATTGTCTTCGTCCTGAATGATGTCTCCAAAGTTATTGGGCATTAATGTAAATGGGTAGACCTTCTGTACGAATATTTCACTTTTTGGGAGAGAAAATTCCTGTCCTGAAGAATTCCTAACAAAAGTGTTTCTCGTCGAACAGTGAGAACTATGTTGTGTATAAGATTGGGATAATGGAAATACTACTAAAAATAGGCGTCAAAAAACCCTAATGAACTGATTAGCCGCTGATACGTAAAATCTACTGTTGCTTATCTTGATTAAGTTAATCATTTTATTAATTATTGTTTGAAGGCGGTATTTTGACACACTACCATCTATTTCGGGATTAGTTTCAGCCCCTTTCATGAAACGCGGGTATTATGAGACTGTTGATAATTGTATAATAAGGGTAGTTCTTCTTAACTGTCACCAAATCGGATCAGTCACCACCGTCTATACAAATAAGAACTATGAAATAGAGAAGGCGGGACAAAAACGCTAATTTGAGATTAGTGAGTGGCGTTGAAAGCGGATTTTCAAAAGAAGTAATTCTTCAGCCTGAAGGTAATAATAGAGAGAGTAGAGAAATGAGAATTGATCCTCACGGTGTTAGCCGTTGTTCCCCAGATTTAACAAAGCGAAAATCAGGCATTGCGAGTAAATAATTTTTTGTCAGCAAATTTATTTTCTTAGCATGATCTTTCTTTAGCGTACATTATAGTTCTTACGTATGCCTAATGATCTTTTTCTAGACCATTCTCTTCTTTGGACTAAGTACTTTTCTTATTTGGTTTCATTTTTACTACTATATTTTCCCCAAAAAACAAACAATGAGTCCACTCTGGAAAGTGAGGATCATCAGAAAATGGAAGATTTTGGATGATATTTTTATTTTTCGAACCTCGGTGATGTCTGAGCATCAGGGAGTTGAGAATAAAGGAAATATCGCCAAAATGGCCGTTTCCCGATATTATGACTTTCTGGAGTGGACTCAACAATGCTCGTTTGAATAATTAACACGCTACCGCTTACTTTTTTCTTTTTATTATTTTTCACGTTGGTCAGTGGGCAAAACCTGAAAGTGGAAGGAGAAGCTACCGTAGCTGGAAATATGGAAGTTACGGGCAAGATAAAGATAGGCAATATGGCTGCTACGAATAGTGATAGTATATTAGTATTGGGAAGTGATGGAATATTGGGTTTGAGGCAATCATCAAGTTTGAACACGATTCTTCTCAATGCCTTTGCTAATAAGAATTAGACATTTACCTCAGACAGTACAGGCACTGTGATGGATAAAGCAGGCAATGAATATAATACTGTGAAGATCGGCTCCCAATGGTGGATGGCAGAGAATCTGCGAACGACGAAGTATAGTGATGGGAGTGCGATAACCTATGCAGCAAGTAATGCAGCATGGGATTCTCTAACTGCAGGCGGATATAGTTTTTATGATACAAAAGGTAGGGGATACAGCACCTATTCTCAAGAGACTTATGGAGCGTTGTACAATTGGCATGCCGTAAATGATAGCAAGGGACTATGTCCCTCGGGCTGGCATGTACCGAGGGATGATGTCACAGGAGGATATAGTGAGTGGCAGACATTAGAGAATTACTTAGGTCCCAATGCCGGTACAAAGTTGAAGACCATAAGTGGTTGGTATAATGCTTCCGGAGATTTCACCAGTGGTGGAGATAATACGAGTGGTTTTTCAGGGCTTCCGGGCGGCTACCGTAACACTAGTGGAGGATTCTTCGTTGTTGGCCTCAGCGGCTACTGGTGGAGTGCATCAGAGTATACAACCAATGCCTGGTTCCGCATCCTGTACTACGACAATGGCGTTGTCGTAAGGTACGACGCCACTAAGGAGTTGGGCTTGTCAGTGCGTTGTCTCAGGGATTGACAATTTGTGTATTTGACAATTTAATACCGCGTAAGCGGACGCGTTATAAAAATAATGGTACGGTGTTACGGTGTTATGATTTGCCTGTCTTTAAAGAGGCTCCAGAATATAATTTCAGTAGTAACATTTAACCTTCCTTTCGTGAGATACCTATATGCACCAGTAATATTTAACGAGGGATTTGTGAAACTTCGAATTATCAGATATTTTACCCTAACTGGTTCACTTTCATTTGAAGATTTTCAGCTTTTTTACCACCAGGGAAACCCACGGATAACTCGTAAATTGAATCATTTAATAGTAGCTTTATAGATGAGTGTTTGAACGTCAATCGCTTCCTGTCGATGGTAGATGCCGAAGATAAAATAGAGCAGTGGCGGGGAGGGGACTCCAAATACTCCGTAAAAATTGACCGCCAAACTAATGGGGAGAGGACAGTTTGTGTATTCAAAGCCGCCCATCCGCATTCGCGGTTCCTTCCCTTGAAAGCCTCCCAGGCTTTCATTCTGCTGTTGCAGAAATCAGTTGGTCATCCCACGTTTTTTGGCGTTTGGGGAACGTTTTATTGCGGCGTTTGGGGCGAAAAGAGGATAGGGGCGGTATTTTGTTTGGTTTTGGGTTAGGATAAGTTCCTTGGAAGGAGAATGTCCATTATTTCTTAATCTTGGAATTCATTTGGAAATTGGTTAGAGTAGTTATGGCGATTATCTAAAACATGATTTATCAATCCATTCAACGATTCAGCGGATAAACCCTCACTATTTTCTTTAGACAATTGGACGATTTTTCTACTTTTCGTTTCCTTTTTGCGGTTTATCATGTCATTTTTAAAGACAATCGTTCGATAAGGGTGGGGTATTTCAATTCCATTCTCGTCAAATCTTCCTTTTATACTTTTCGATACATCACAATGCAGGTCAAAGGCGTCATCATTATTTTTAGCCCAGGCATAGGCTTTCAGCGTTACAGAAAAATCTTTTAGGCTTATTAGCTTTACGTCAACAGAAGGTAGGTTGTCTTCTTTTTCCTGTGCATCCCTGTTATCTATATTTAGAGGATGTTTCATGATTTCCGCTCTAATTATTTCCATTGCTTTATTTATATCTGAATCGTAAGCAATGTTTATCTCAATGTGTTTTTTTACCTTTTCATCACTTATACTGCTATTGATAAGAGTTTCATCACTAATCTGGCTATTGGGTATAATTACTCTTCTGTTTTCGTAATCTTTAATTACTGTATGCCTTAGTGTGATTTCTTCAATTGTGCCTTTTCGATTGTTTGATATTTCTATCGTGTCCCCAACTCTGAAGGGTTTGAATATTAAAATGAATACACCGCCAACGATATTTGAAATTGCTTTTTGAGAAGAAAAACCTATGATGGCAGCAAATATTCCTGCTCCTGCAAACAACGCAGCTCCAAGAGAATTGAAATAGGGTATTTTATAAAAAATCCAAAAGAATCCAATCGTATACAAAATAAAACTGATTGAGTTCTTCAGGAAAATAAAATTAGTAGGATCAACTTTTAATTCTTTGCTATTTCTCTTTATAAAAAAGTTCAAAATTCGCCTTGTGATAAAAGAAAGAGAGAATACAATGAGTAGGGTTGCAGCAATCAGTATTGAATACTCTAATACTTCTTTGTTCATATAAGTAATTTTACAAATACCAATTCATACACCTGTAGCCTAATCAACACTTTTAATGTCAGTAGGTATAAGGTGTATGAACGGCACAATCTTTTAACATCTATAAAAACTAATAACCACCATCAAAAGCAGGAGCATCTAAATTGCTTTCATTCAATGGCTTTTCAAATATGAGACATTCTGTGGTGAGCATCAATCCAGCAATAGAAGCTGCATTTTCAAGGGCAATTCGTGTGACTTTGGTTGGATCGATTACCCCAGATTCATATAGATTTTCGTATTGCTCATTTCGAGCGTTAAAACCATAATCAGCCTTACCTTCTTTGACCTTTTCAATAATCACTGAGCCACTTAATCCTGCATTGCGAACAATCTGTCTCAATGGCTCTTCAAGTGCTTTCTTAATGATGGAAACACCAGTGTTTTGATCTTCATTTTCACCTTTCAGCGATTCAATGGCCGAAATTCCCCTGATAAAAGCAACGCCACCACCTGGTACTATTCCCTCTTCCACAGCAGCTTTGGTTGCATTAAGTGCATCATCCACTCTGTCTTTCTTTTCTTTCATCTCTACTTCGGTAGTGGCTCCTACATACAAAACAGCCACACCACCAGATAATTTAGCCAACCTTTCTTTCAGTTTCTCTTTTTCATAATCAGATGATGTACTCTCTATCTGAGCTTTTAATTGGCTCACTCTGGCGGTGATTTTTTGCTTTATTCCACCTCCATTCACAAGTGTGGTTGTATCCTTGTCTACAATAACCTTTTCTACTGTTCCCAAACTTTCCAGCTCTGTGCTTTCCAGTTTAAATCCTGTTTCCTCCGATATAACTGTTCCCCCTATCAGTATGGCAATATCTTCTAACAATTCCTTTCTGCGATCACCGAAACCAGGTGCTTTTATAGCCACAATTTTTAAAGACCCTCTTAATTTATTAACCACCAAGGTGGATAAAGCATCACTGTCTACATCTTCTGCTATAATCAACAATGGCCTGCCTGCCTGAGATACTTTTTCAAGGATAGGTAGCAAATCTTTGATGCCTGAAATTTTTTTATCATAGAGTAAAACGTAAGGATTTTCAAATTGAGCTTCCATTTTCTCGGCATTCGTTACAAAGTAGGGAGAAATATATCCCCTATCCAGCTGCATGCCCTCTACCACTTTGACAGAGGTATCTATTCCTTTGGCTTCTTCTACTGTAATGACCCCTTCCTTGCCGACTTTTTCGACTGCTTCCGCAATCAACTTACCAATTGTGGCATCTCCATTGGCTGAAACCGTAGCGATTTGTTTAATTAATTGAAAATCGTCTCCAACTTGCTTAGACTGTTTTTTGAGTTCAATGATTACTTGCTTAACTGCCAGATCAATACCTCTTTTCAAATCCATAGGGTTAGCTCCTGCCGCCACATTTTTTAACCCAACGGTCATAATAGCTTGTGCTAGTACCGTAGCAGTGGTGGTGCCATCACCTGCCAGATCAGCCGTTTTTGAAGCTACTTCTTTGACCATCTGCGCACCCATGTTTTCGGCAGGGTTCTTTAACTCCACTTCTTTAGCAACCGTTACACCATCCTTGGTAATTGTTGGTGCTCCGTAAGATTTCCCGATTACCACATTGCGACCTTTCGGCCCTAAGGTTACCTTTGCTGCATTGGCTAAAGCATCCACCCCATTTTTTAGGGCATTTCTTGCTTCAGTTCCAAAAAATATTTGTTTTGCCATTATTTCTACTTCTTTTTTTAGTGTGCTTCTTTGGTAATTCCGAAAATGTCTGACTCTTTCATGATAAGGGCTTCTACACCTTCCACAGTAATTTTTGTCCCGGAGTACTTACCGTACAATACCGAATCTCCAACTTGTACGGTCATCGGTTCATCCTTTTTACCAGTACCAACTGCCAGTACTATTCCTTTCTGAGGACTTTCTTTGGCCGTATCGGGAATAATGATTCCTCCCTCTGATTTTTCTGCTGCAATATCTGCTTGAACCAATACTCTATCGGCAAGCGGTTTGAATTTATGCATGTTTCTATTTCGTTAATATTTTTGAAGCTCTGAAAAGAGCAATTCCAGTTCTAATCTGGTTTTATTGATCACCATTGTCCTATTTCTATTTGAGTGTGGTACCAGGCTGAGTTAAATCTGCTTTGGTTTGTTTATCCATCAATGTTTGATTACTTTCTAGAGTGGCTAAATGCAGGTCAATCAATTGACTGTTTCTATATTGAAGGTTCGCTGATTTGAGGATAGAGAGGACTCCAATATGTCCAAAACCAATGTGTCTACTTTCTCAATAGTTTACGTTTCTATAGGCTCACATCTTCATAACCACTTTTGATAACGGTAGATAGCATTTTAAATCGCTCATTAGCTTTCACTTTGTTGTTAGAATGCGCAGGAATAATCATCGTTTGCCCTGTTTTAACTTGAGTCGATATTTCATTTATAATCACTTCTGCTGTTCCATCTATTACCTGTATCATATTATCAAAAGGTGAAATTTTTGTGGCTAAGATTTCTCCCATATCAAATGAGCAGAGGTTCACAGTACCTGTCTTTTTGCGTAGAATAGATTTTATTACAATAGATCCGGGCACATAGTCTACCACATCAGCTAGTTGATATGCTAATGAATGCTCTATACTGTCCATTTCTTAGCTTTTATAACTGATGAGAGATCTGAATTAGAGGTTGTTGAGCTATTGATTAAATTCTCAGCTGTCCTTTTTTCTTAGCAGCTTTTTTCTTAACATCTTTTTTCTTAGCAGCTTTTTTTTCCACATTTTTTTTAACTTTTACTTTCTTACCCGATTTAGCTTTCCCTTCTTTTCCTTTTGACATGATATGTTTGATTTAAAGTGTAATAGAACTGATTAAAATAAACAGTTCATTTTATTGATAAAGATCTGTCTATTGATAAGATAAATCGTTATACAACTCCAGGTGACTATTGCATATTTCACACGTTTTTAGAGCCTCAGTGATTTCAACGAATTTTAGCCGTTCCATTAATTTGCAGTATGAATGCGGAATTACTTATGGTCAGTGTGACTGCCTATCTTCAGAAGAAATAGCACTATTAATTTGAGAAATATAGCGCGTGTCTCGTGTAGATTTCGTCTTGGTAATTCAGTTGGTTAAAGAGATGCTCAGCTTTCAAGCTGGTATCCAACAAATTTCTTTTTGCGACTAACCTATGGGTTCAGAAAACAAAGGTACCAGTAGGATAAATAAGTCCCTTATAAATCTTCGAGATTCGCCTTACGTTTATCTTTCAATTGCTTATAAAATGAAGGAGTTAATCCTGTTATTTTTTTAAATTGATTAGACAAATGACTAACGCTACTATAGTGCATTCTGAAGGCAATTTCAGTCAAATTGAGCTCATTGTAAATAAGCAATTCTTTAACACGTTCAATTCTATGGATAATTATGAACTGCTGGATAGTGATGCCCTTTACTTCAGAAAAGGTATTGGCCAAATAGGTGTAATCAAGGCCTAATTTTTCACTGATGTAATTAGAATAGTTAACCTTAGGCAACTCATCGGTATAATGAATCATCTCGATTATTATATTCTTAATCTTTTCAATCAGAATACTCTTTTTGTCATCTAATATTTCTAATCCTGAATGTAGAAGATTTTCTTTCAGTTGTTTCTTTTGTTCTGAAGTGATAACCTCCAATATATCAATTTTACCTAGTTCAACAATCACATAATGTAATCCGAGTTTTTTTAACTCTTCTTTTACCATCATTTTACATCGTAAACTGACCATGTATTTGATATATAGTGTCGTACTCATGTTTTCACAATTCTTTTTGTATGGATGCAGAGTTCAGTTACATGTCTCCATGAAACACAACGAATTTGAGATATCCGCATCGACCGAAGGGAGATTCGGATATCTCTTATGAATATACGGAATAGGCGATGAGAATACGTACCTCTTAGATCCCTTTCACACCCAAACACTCAAACTTAATAGGAGACGAATCTAAGGTTGGATTCTAATTTGACAAATTTGAAAAGTGACTTCATGTCTTTACTCGCAATTGATGGCCAGCGATTAAGTCAGGTAGATTTGAAAAATTCACAATTCAGATTCTTCGTCTACCTCTTGGAACAGTGCGAGCGCGATATCAAATATGCTGGAGGGATTCCTAAATCCGTTCTGGCAGAATTTAATTCTGTCGCAGACCGCAAAATGGAGATAAGAAAGGAAGGGAAGGAGATAGAAGGAAAACCTGTTACATTATTGTGTGTAACATTGAATGAGAACGCGGTCTCGAAACAGGGTTTAATGCTTTCATTTTCAAAGGATTACGTGCTCTTCAAAAAGCTCGTAAAAACGGGGCAATTGTATGAGCATATACGAGAGCTGATTTGGACCGAAACGGGTCGTAGTATCTCTCGTAAGGAGGCTAAGAAGGTGATGTTTACCATTGCGTTTGCTTCGCATCGCTACCAGCCTGAGGAGAAGCAGATTATGAGGAAGTACTTTCCCAGTATCATCAGTATCATCGATAATTATAAAAAGAAAGCTTCCGAAATACTTGATGATCCGAAGAAAGGAAGTGCCTCATTTGCTATTCTACTGCAGCAGACGGAGAGCTTGATATTCATAGATGAAATCCTCGCCAAGTGCCATAAGGCGGGGCTTAAGGCACTTTCTAAGCATGATAGTATCGTATGTCGCCAGTGTGATAAGCATAAGGTGACGAAGGTGATTTGTAAGGTTTTG
>JBLIDB010000026.1:0-31451 GCA_047634015.1 Saprospiraceae bacterium | reverse complement strand
TCTTCTTGCAGCTTATGGGCGTCTTATCGATTAATCCCTTTTAAAAAAGTGGCAAACTCTGCTGTCATCCGAGTGCCTTTTTCGAGTAGTTGCCAATCTCTTTTTATGATACTACCGTCCTCTTTATTTAGCCAACGTCGTCGCTTGACTTTGTACTTACAGCGTTTGCCTCTTAGTGGAAAATCTGTTATTGTTTCCTCTTGATAGAAGCCTTTCGATTCTAAACTATCCTTATTGTAGCCCGCTGGAGCTATGTTCATCTCTCGCAAATCAAATACGTACTCAGCAGTATCTGTGTTAAAGGATACTACCTCAAAATAATCCAATAACCCCGCTGGGAAAAATGCTTGTAGTAGTTGTTTTGTCCATTCCCCTAAGCAAACAACTTTTATCATAGTATTCTATACTCCCCCTAACTTTTCATCTTGAGCCTATATAATTCGGACACAATGAATTCTAACTAAAAAAAGAATCTTATGGTTTTGCATCTTATCCTTGTAAAAAACTGAACTTGTCAATGCTTCCAACTCTTAAAAACTATGGCCAAGATAATTGACCTGCCCGAAATTAAAGCTGCCCTTGAATCTGTAGATGTAATTACAGCTATGCAAGAAGGATTCATGCAATACAGTAATGGCAATACTGTTGTTCCTCCAGTGGGCGAATTACTCTTCGCCAACCCTCCAGGAGATGTCCATATCAAGTATGGCTATATCAAAGATGATGATTACTACGTCATTAAGATTGCTTCAGGATTCTATGAGAATCAGAAACTAGGTATCCCATCTGGGCAAGGCCTGATGTTACTATTCAATCAGAAGACTGGAGTGTTAGAAGCTATCCTACTCGACGAAGGTCATCTGACTAATATTCGCACAGCAGCGGCAGGGGCCTTAGTGGCAAAATATTTTGGCCCATCAGAAATAAAGGCAATAGGAATTATTGGAACAGGAATTCAAGCCAAATTGCAATTGCAGTACATCCAGCAATCTACACCATGTCGAAAGGTTTGGCTATGGGGTCGTAATCCAGACCATGCCCAACAATTAAAATCTGAACTAGGAGATCAATTTGATATTACAATTGTATCGTCATGCACAGAAGTGGCTCAACACTCAAATCTTATTGTTACCACTACCCCATCAGAATCACCATTACTCCAAATCCATGACATTGTTCCCGGAACATTAATAATTGCCGTAGGTTCCGACACGGAGCATAAGCAAGAAATAGATAGTGAAATACTTGGCAATGCTGATCTTCTAATATCAGATAGCATCCCTCAGAGTAAAAGCCGAGGTGAAATATATAAGGCTGTCGGTTCTGGAGAGATTGTAGCTGACAAAGTTGTAGAATTAGGCAAGGCTATCCAAGATCCAAAATTACAACGGATAAATAATGAGCAGACGATAGTAGTAGATCTTACCGGCGTAGCGGTCCAAGACATAATGATCGCTTCAGCAGTCTATCGTGAACTTTCTAAAAACAAAAAATAAGCATGTTACGATATGTAAGCAATAAAGGTGGAGGTCAAGCGGTAGATTTTGAGACTGCCATCCTGGATGGATTTGCTTCGGATGGAGGACTATATGTTCCTGAATGCCTGCCAGAAATATCATCAGAAGAATTGGAATCTTGGAAGCACCATAGTTACCCGGAATTAGTATTCGAGATCACATCTCTATTTATAGATAGAATAATTATCTCAGCTGAAGAACTAAAGGATATTATCAAGAAATCCTACAGTACTTTTGAAAAAGAAGAGATTATCCCCCTCTATAAATTGAAATCCGGGAAGGATACATACATCATGGAATTATTCTATGGACCGACAATTTCATTTAAAGATGTAGGCTTGGCATTTCTGGTTAATTTATTTGACTTTTTTTTACAACGTCGTAATGAATACCGCACAATCATAGTAGCCACCACTGGAGATACAGGTCCAGCCACTGCTAAGTATATAGCTGGGAAATCCACAATGGATGCTTGGGTACTTTATCCGAAAGGATTAATCACTGAAGAGCAAGAACGACAGATGACTACTTTACACCATAACAATGTTCACCCTGTAGGTGTCTACAATTGTCCTGAAGGTGGCGATGATCTCGATGCCGTCATTCATAAATTATATTCCAATCTGGAATTCAAAGAAAAGGTCCAATTATCAAGTGTCAATTCTATCAATTGGGGCCGTGTCATGGTACAGACAGTACATTATTTCTATGGCTACCTTCAAGTTGTAAATCAAGTAGGCGAAACCATTAACATGTCGGTTCCCTCTGGTGGTTTTGGAAATCTCTGTGCTGGTGGCCTCGCAAGAAAAATAGGACTACCTATAAAAAAGTTGGTAGTAGCCAATAATAAAAATGCCTGCTTACATCGTATCTTTAGTCAAGGTCTCTTTTCTAAAGAAGATATTCATGAGACAGTTTCCTCTGCCATCGATATACTGACTCCTTTCAACTTCTGGAGATATCTCTATTTCTGCGTAGGCAGGGACCCTAAGAAAATTAAAGAGTGGAATGATGAATTTGACACAACCGGAAAAGTGCAATTTGATCAATTGACATATGAATCATATAGCCAGGGATTTATGTCATCCAGTATTACTGATAAAAACACCATTGATACAATTAAAACAATTTTCGAAACAGAAGAATATCTATTAGATCCACATGGTGCAGTCGCTGTGACTGCAGCTAAAAACTTACGAGAACAATTAGGTAATGAGAAACTTATCTGTTTGGCAACCGCACATCCCGCAAAGTTTCCCAACACTATAAAAAATGCATTGGGCGAACAAGATTTACCCTCAGTCGCAACACATTGGTCCATTACTGATGCCAAAACCAAATGCCAAAAAGGGTATACTGTAGATCACCAGCATCTAGAAAAAGCATTATTAGATGCGATGTCGCACCATTGGGAGCGGATGAAGAATAAGGAGTAAAGGTTCAAGAGAAACAAAGGATGATAAAGTCCTAAATCCAATCAATAAAAATGGCGCAATACAGTAATTTAACAATAGAACAGGTCAAAGCGATTTGCGCAGATTATGAAATTTATAAAATACATACTTATAAGATATTAAGTGGTGGTTCTGAAAATACGAACTATCTTATCACTTCCACTCAAGGCAAATACGTATTGACCATATGCGAGCAAAAGTCTGAACAAAAGGCCAGAGAATTATCCTTACTCCTGGAACACCTCGCCGAGAACCATTTTCAAACTTCTAAAATAGTTCAGAATACAGAAGATGAACCTGTAACACTTTGGGAGGGAAAACCGGTAATGGTAAAAAAATATATCGAAGGGAAAGTTATTGATGATCTATCCCTCACATTATTACAATTAATTGGAGGAGAAATTGCCAAATTGCATAAAATAGAAGCACCTTCATTTCTACCCACACAAATTGATTACGGGAGAGAACGCTTCCATGAAGTCGGTATATATGCCGCCGGTTCGGTATTTGAAAAGTGGCTACAAGAAAAACTTGAGTACGTTACTCCTTGCTTCTCTTTAAACTTATCCAGGGCACTAATCCATAGTGATGTATTTGATAATAATGTGATTATAAGTGATAATGAAAGTTCAGCAATTATTATGGATTTCGAAGAAGCCTGTCACTACTATCGCATCTTTGATATAGGAATGGCAATCATTGGTACTTGTAGAGAAGGACAAACCGTGAATTTCGAAAAGGCTACCCAACTTGTAAAAGGGTATCTAAAAGAGACAACGCTATCGAAGGAAGAACTGGGAGCACTTCATGCATTCACAGTCTACGCTGGTGCCTCGATGACTTTCTGGAGACATATTAATTTCAACTACATCAAACCCGATCCCAATATGTTTGACCACTATATGGGCCTGAAAGTATTGACGGATAATGTGCAACAATGGAATACAGATTGTTTCCTAACAATGACGTGATTTAGGAATTGGATCTGTAGCGTCATCTTTTTGTCCATTCTTTTTTTTGAAGAATACTGTATATTACGCCATAGCATTCTTAATAACCTATTTACTCTTATGTATCAATTTCTACTTGCCTTAGGGTTTCTAATATTAATCCAAGGAGATATCTATACTCAACAACTGGATGCATTTCAATTTCGTAATCTCGGGCCATATAGAGGCGGAAGAGTTACGGCTGTAGCAGGTATCACTAATGAACCGTCAGTATTCTATATGGGAGCTACTGGCGGAGGTGTCTGGAAATCAGAAGACTATGGAACCTCTTGGGACAATGTGTCTGATGGATATTTTTCTACCCCATCTATAGGAGCCATCTCTGTAGCACAGAATGATCCCAATATTATCTATATCGGTACAGGATCTGACGGACTAAGAAGCAATGTAATCTCTGGAAAAGGAGTGTATAAGTCCATCGATGCTGGAGAAACCTGGACGCATATTGGATTAGACAATGTAGGACAGATTGGAGCTGTTCGGATACATCCCATCAATCACAACATTGTTTATGTGGCAGCTATTGGTCAGGCATTTAACGAAAGTGTAGATAGAGGTATATATAAAACCACTAATGGTGGTAAAACATGGCAAAAGGTACTATACGTTTCCCCACAAACCGGTATCTCAGATATAGAGATGATGCCTTCTAATCCGGATATTCTCTATGCCGCAGCATGGAAGGCTGAAAGAAAGCCATGGACGATCATCAGTGGCGGGACATTACAAGAAGGAGGAATATATAAGTCTATCGATGCTGGTGCTACTTGGGATAAGATTGATAATGGTTTGCCAGATCAGCTCATTGGTAAAATAGATTTGGCGGTGAGTCCTGCTGATTCTAAAGTAGTCTATGCTTTGATAGAAGCTCCCTTAAAAGAAGGCGGTCTTTATAAATCTATAAATCAAGCCCAATCTTTTAGTCAAGTTTCAGATCATAAAGGCATCCGAAATCGACCATTTTATTATACTAATATCAAGGTGGATCCAACTAATATTGATGTAATCTATTCGATGGCAGGCCCGTATCACAAGTCTACGGATGGCGGAAATACATGGAAGAGCAAATCATCTCCACATGGTGACAATCATGATATGTGGATCAACCCTAATAACGCGGACCTCTTTATTCAATCGAATGATGGAGGTGCCAACGTAACGCATAATGGAGGAAAGACATGGTCTACACAATTCAACCAACCTACAGCCGAGATATATCAGATCGCTGTTGACGATCAGCACCCTTACTGGGTATATGGGGGACAACAAGATAATATGACAACTATATCAGTACCAACCCTCGCACCATATGGCATACAAGCACCTGGTATCGGATACATCATGAATACTGGTGGATGTGAGACAGGCCCTGCTATACCTAAACCTGGGAATCCTAATATTGTATATTCTAATTGCAAAGGAAGGTTTGGTGTCTATGACAAAAGTACCGGGACGGAGCAATCATACTATGTTGGCGCATCCAATATGTATGGGCACAATCCCAAAGATCTCAAATATCGATTTCAAAGAGTATCACCTATACATGTTTCTCCACATGATCCGGATGTCATCTATCATTGCTCACAATATGTACATAAAACAACAGATGAAGGCAAGACATGGACTACGATTTCTCCAGATCTCACAGCATTTGAAGCGGATAAGCAGGTGATTTCTGGTAGCCCGATCACTCGAGATATAACCGGGGAAGAGTTCTATAGTACCATTTATGATATTCAAGAATCACCAATAAAGAAAGGAGTCATCTGGGTAGGTTCTAACGATGGCCCTATCCATGTTACTCAAGATGGAGGAACCAACTGGACAGATGTTACCCCTCGTGGACTTCCTAAAGGCGGAAGAGTGGATGCTATAGAACCCTCTCCTCATAATCCTGCAAAAGCATATGCCGCAATTCTATTATATCAATTAGGAGATTGGAAGCCTTATTTATACAAGACCGTGAATTACGGCAAAAGCTGGAAGCTTATAACTAATGGCATCCCTACAGATTATCCTTGTAGAGTGCTCAGAGAAGATCCGGATCAAGAAGGACACTTATTCGCAGGTACAGAATATGGTCTTTTTATATCATTGGATGATGGAGATAATTGGAAAGCATTTCAGCAAAATCTGCCCGTGACACCGATTACAGATATGAAGATCCATCGAGGTGACTTAGTGTTATCCACCATGGGTCGTTCTTTTTGGGTACTCGATAACATCAGTACACTTTCGCAAATGGAATCTTTGGATATTGCAAAATCACAATTATATCAACCCAAAGCAACCTATAGATATAAATATCCATCAGGAGCACGAGGAAGTACAATGCCTAAATATCCACGTCCAGCGGTTATAATAGATTATTCAATTCTGGATTCTGTAAAAGAGGCGATTAAATTAGAAATTACAAATGAAGATGGAAAGGTGATCAATACACTCTTCAGTGATGACAAAATTGCCAATATTGCAGATACGGTTATAGAAAACATGTCTACTAACCAAATAGAATATATTGTGGACAATAGCCTATCTACTCACATTGGCTTGAATCGCTACAGGTGGGATATGACAGAAAGTGGTCCTTGGCACAGTGATGAAAAGAAAAGTTTTAAAAATGGCCCATTCGCTGCGCCTGGCAGTTACACCCTGCGCCTTACGATAGACGGCAAAGAAATGGAACAGACTTTTGAACTACTGATGGATCCAAGAATTGCAGAATATGTAACGCTGGATGATATAAGTAAGCAAGTCATTCTTCATAGAAACATTAAGTATTTACTAGCTGATGCAAGAAGGCAACTGGACAAGTTAGAAAAGGAAAAGGCTGAACTAGAAAAGAAAGATGAAAAGAATGCAGATGACCTTAATCGTATAGAAAAAGCATCATCACTGATCACTCAATTAAAAACTAAAGAGGGCATATACGAACTCCCAGTATTAGTGGACCAAATATCATATTTATATAATATGCTCGGAGATACAGATCAATTGCCGGGCAGAGACGCCTATGAAAGATATGAAGAATTAAAAGAGAAATTAGAAGGTTTGGAGTAGTCATATTCTTCCGTCTCTTACAGCAAATTATATTAAATGCTGTTTAGCATGATTAGTAATTTACTGAACTTAAGTTAAAATGACGGAGAATGTGCTTCGTCAGAATAAACCCGATAAATCATTAAATCTTTATCCCTTTTCCTATATTACTCATCGTACTGATTAACTAAAGATACAACTGACTGCATGAGTGGTGAAAGAGTGGATACGACAGGTAACTATAAGTGGCTGGTCTTAGGATTATTGACGCTTGTTTACACCTTTAACTTCATAGATAGGCAGATCTTAGTCATTCTGTCAGAACCCATCAAGGCAGAACTTGGACTTACCGATACGCAACTCGGATTACTTACCGGCCTTGCTTTTGCAGCTTTGTATGTGATTTTGGGCATACCTATTGCCCGATTTGCAGATAATAGTAATCGGAAGAATATAGTTGCCGCCAGCTTAGCCGCTTGGTCTGGCATGACAGCTCTTTCAGGAAGTGTGACCAGCTTTTTTCAGTTGTTTTTGGCTCGTGTAGGTGTAGGCATTGGCGAAGCAGGAGCAAGCCCTCCTGCTCACGCTATTATTTCGGATTACTTTCCACCTAAGAAGCGTGCTACGGCTTTATCGATATATTCCACAGGTATCTATTTTGGTATCCTTCTGGGTTATGTCATTGGAGGCGTGATTGCTAAGAACTACGGATGGCGAGTAGCATTTTATAGTATTGGGATTCCAGGAGTCTTGTTTGCGCTGATCATATATTTTGTCATAAAAGAACCTATCAAGGGGCAGTCAGATCCGGCAGGGGAAGTAGTTGAAACACCTCCTTTAAGAGAGGTGATTTCTAATCTATTAAGTAAAAAGACTTTTTGGTTTGTAGCACTTGGAAGTGGTTTTAATGCTTTTGGGACATATGGCGTAGGTAATTTTCTTCCTTCTTTTTTAATCAGAGTACATGAAGTAGATATTGCAACAGCAGGTTTTGCTTTAGGTGGAGCGATGGGTATTGGAGGGATGCTCGGCACCTTCTTTGGCGGTTATTACGCTGATAAACTGCAGCATAAAGATAAGAGATGGTATATGTGGATTGCCGTGATCGGTGGAGGTCTCAATATTGTTCCAGCAATGCTACTCTTTTTCACAGGAAATGCCGAGTTGGCCATGGTGACGGTTTTCTTCACCAGTACTTTTTCAGCGTTCTATTTAGGTCCCTCGATTGCAGTTTGTCATAGCCTGGTGAATGCTAAGATGCGTGCCTTTACCTCCTCTATTTTCTTCTTTATTCTCAATCTCATTGGCTTAGGCATGGGGCCATTAACTATTGGTCTATTAAGTGATTACTTAGAGCCTGAATACGGGAACCTCAGTTTGAGATATGCATTTTGTATTACTATTTTCACTGGCATTTTATCCTCTATCTTTTTCTATATGGGATCACGTACTTATAGAGATGATTTGGCGACTAGTCAATCAGGTCTCCCCAGCTATCAAAAGTAGTCGGTATGAACGGAAATTAAATCAAAATAGCTTTAGACTAAAATATACATAGTCAGGGTGTTCAATTCATTTACTGTTGAGAAGTGCTGTATTGGATAAATAAACCAAATGATTTATAATCAAGAAAACAAAATCAATTTTGGGCAAGGAGTTATACTCAATGCATATCCAGATAGTTTAGGAAGTAATCTCAGTGATATTATCTCTATGCTAACAATGCCAGAATTTAATAATACATTTTCGCTCTTCTATATTTTTCCGACTTTTTTTTAATAGTGACTTAGATAGAGGCTTTTCTATTATAGATTATAATATCAATAAAGATTTAGTATCAGACGAAGATATAGTTGCTCTCCAAGAATTAAATATTCAGTTAAAGTTTGACATTGTATTAAATCATCTATCTGTAGCTTCCCCACAATTTCAAGATTTAATTAAAAATGGTGATCTCTCCGACTATAAAGACTTCTTTATTAATTGGAATGACTTCTGGAAAGAGCATGGTAAGCTTAATGAAGACGGAATTATAATCCCCAAAAAGAAGTATTTAGACAAACTCTTTATGCGTAAGTCGGGTCTTCTGATTTTAAGTATTTTATTTCCTGATGGATCTGAAAGACCTTATTAGAAAACCTTCTATCAAAAAGTATAGCTTACAAAAAAATTACTTTAGAATCGCTAATGCCTATTGTGGATATAAACCAAGAAGATGCAAATCGAATATGCCTATTGGTAAATCAATCTATTGAAACAACTCAAGATTTAACATCATTAGATCTTGGAGAGTATACTCATTTAAAAAATGAAATATACCAGATCATCAACTCTAATCGTGCTTACTTAGGCCAAATGGATGTCAATGCCAAATCACCTTTGGTATGGGATTTTTATAAAGATGTATTAGAAAAAGTAAATTAATATGGTTGCCAAATATTACGCCTGGACGCTTTTGCATATTTACACAAAGAAGTAGGAGAAAGCAACTTTTTCAATAAACCAGGAACGTGGGATTATCTGGCGCGCATAAATGAAATTGCAAAAAACAACAACCTATTACTACTTCCCGAAATACATGCCGAGTATAGTTTACATCTGCATGATAAGGTTGCAAAAAAGGGCTATGTGATTTATGACTTTTTCCTTCCGGGGCTTACGATTCATACAATTGAAAAAAGTAATAGCAAAGCGCTAATCAACTGGACGAAAGAGATTATTAGCAAAGGCTATAAAACAGTCAATATGCTTGGATGCCACGACGGAATTCCAGTTTTAGATTTAATGGAAAAAGAGGTAAATGGAGTCTACTACAAAGGCCTATTAGAAGATGCCGAAATTGAAGAAATGATGGCGCTCTTATTAGCTCGAGGCGGGCGTGTAAAAAACCTTTACGGCGCCGATGGTAATAAAATATCTTATTACCAAGTTAATGCTCCCTTCTTCAGCGCACTTGGAGAAAGTGAACAGAAACTACTATTGGCCAGAGCCATTCAACTATTTATGCCTGGAACTCCTCAAATATGGTACTTGGATATCTTCGCTGGAAGCAATGATCATGAAGCTGCGGATGATGCAGGACAAGGAGGTCATAAAGAGATTAATAGAACAGCGCTGTCTCTTGAGAATATTGAAGCAGGCCTGAAAAAGGAAGTGGTATTACAACAACTTGAATTGATCCGATTGAGGAATACGTCTAAAGCTTTTTGGGGAATTCCATCTTTTCAAGAATCAAGTGATTCCCTAATAAATATCACATGGACACATAAAGAGCAGTATGCTCAATTAGAAGCAGATCTTAAGACACATGAGTTTTCTGCAAGATATTCCGAGAACGGAGAACAAAAATGCATTGATTATAATATAGGGTGATCGCTTGGATTAATTCACACCCTTATAGTAATGAATTAATTTAAGTAGCCTTTTATAGAATAAGCACTATGTAATATTTCATAAGCCGAGAAGGCCTAGTATCCAGAATAGATAAAATTCCTCTCCTTACTTATTCCAAAATCTATGGTAAAGAAAAAGCACTAGAACAGATCCTCCAAGCGCTATCAATAGAGAGCCCAAAATGCCATGACTTGCAATGCCAATCAGACCTGCTAAAAAACCACCAACAAATGAACCCGCAATCCCAATCCCAAGAGAAGAAAGCCATCCACCGCCTTCTTTCTGCGGAGTAATCATTTTAGCGACACTACCTGCTAATAGACCTATAAGTAACCAAGAGAGTAAATTCATCGTGAGGGTGATTTGTTATTCGAGCGTAAAACATGATCCTGTTGACAAAAGTTCCTATTTCACAACTTTAAACAATCCAGAATACTTTCTACCAGTATCCAGATTTCTTAAATGGATAATATGTAAACCTGGACGAGCATTCCACATATTGATGGAATTAAAATAATCAAGATACTCATTTAAACTATAGAGTAAGAGTCCAGACATCATATAAAT
Source organism: Saprospiraceae bacterium (assembly GCA_047634015.1). Taxonomy (GTDB): domain Bacteria; phylum Bacteroidota; class Bacteroidia; order Chitinophagales; family Saprospiraceae; genus JAJRXG01. The sequence continues at coordinate 20,471 of JBLIDB010000026.1, read as the reverse complement.
ATCCACTTGATACTTCCCTGGATTAATATCACTGATATCCAATGTAAATATGCCGTTATTAGGATTGGGATATATCTTAATTGATGGATCTATTGCATCTCCTCCGAATATTGAATTATCTATCGCTGTGGTAAGGTTAGAACATGTATTTGAACTCGAATTTTCGCCCATACCATATAAGCGATTCCCTAAAGTACAATCCAAAATAAATGGATTGGCCTTCCCATCCTGAACTAAGGCCTTCAATAAGGTACGCTCCATTTCAACACTATCTACTGGATCTTCGTTATGCCACCGGACCATGGTACTTTGCATATCAGCAAAGAAATTAGCATCCTCAAGTAAGGCTTCTTCGCGATACATAGTATAGAAATACATAATTGATCTTGCAACATCCCCTTTAACTTCCTCTCTCGGCTCGAATGCTCCATTGAAATCTCCTAATCCTTCAACTTCCGAATAATGATCAATTGCTTCATTCGAGAAATCACTTGAGGCAATCATTGATTTGTCGCATTTATACCACATTTCCGTTTGGGTATCATTTATATCTTCAAACGGAAAATTTGATCTCGCGGAATTCACCTCCCATCTTGCAGGAGCCAGATTGTGCAAATCTGAAAATGCATTTCCATATTCCTCTTTTGCCCCTTTTGATCTGGGATATATGTGTTCTGCATTGATACCATCAGCTTGTGCATTCATCGCAAGAAACTGAATTGGGAATTCTTCGTTAGGAGGCAAGTACAATTTATGTCCAGAATATAGTGTCTCGACACTGTCCCTGACATTATAAATCTCCTTATACATGAGCAATCGTGCGTTGGAATATATTTCGACAAACTGAGGCTTATATGACTCGACGACGGCTTTATAAAGCGCTTCACCTCCTAGATCAGCATGAATCTGAGCTTGAGTTAAGGATGCATATGCGACAATTAAACATATCACTATTTGTCTGAATCTTCTCACACAGCGAATATAGCACAGCATCCAATATATTTATGCATAGCAAGCAATTTTATTAGTCACTTAATGGGTTTTTGAGATATCTAATCAACTCATTTACAATATCTTATAATATCCATTAATTTAAATATTAAAATTGCCAATACTTAATATTATATCTACTCGATATGCATCATTTCTAAAAAAAATCGACCCTCTTAAAAATGATCAAATGAATGAAAGCTAAATAAACTTTAGGGGGCTCAATAATTAATATGATCGCCGCATTAAAATTCCGTATTCTTTCTCCTTGTTTTCATCGAGGTTCCCTCTTGGTTCGTCTACATAATCCTTATTCACGCTTTTCACATGTAACTTGAGCAGTAATACAACCGTTTTAATGCTGTCTGTAACTGATAAGTGGGACGCCATACATTACTACTGATCTTAGTAATATTCATAACAGTATCAACCATTTTTTTATCATATAATATAACAAAAAATGAATCTAAAGAAAAGTGTTTTAAGCCTTGGATTAGTAATTACTGTGATTCTCCCTTCTATAGCAAGTCCAAATGCTCCAGAAGCATCTAATACTGTTATCCAAAAAATCGCAAAAACAATCAGTCAATTAGCAATCGATTATAGCGAGTATGCCGGAAAAGAACTGAAGGTAAAGTTCCTGATAAATGAAAGCGATGAGCTTATCATTTTAAGCACCTATGACTCTGAGTTAGATCTTTATATTAAGAGCGCCTTGAACTATGTGCATGTACCAAATAGTGACCTCAAAGCGCATAAAATCTATATTCTTCCTGTCAAGTTTGCGACCAAACGATTAAATAGCTCGGGTAAGCGCTCGAAAGTATAGTTAGTGAGAGTCAATTCATACTAAAGGATGTAGTAAGTTGATTGATTTTGTTTAAAGATAAGGCCGGTAAGAAATTACCGGCCTTTCTATTTAAACATCTATTATCGTTTACCATATTTATACTCAGAGCAGCGTGCGAATTATATTATATCTGCCTTGAAACATCACATGCAGTTAGTAATATCCGAATGAATTTATTCGAATATGAGCATTTTAGAATATGTAAATTGATTTCTTGGGTTTAATTCAAACCGTGCGTATTCAAACGAGAGGAAATACCTGAATTATTGACTCCAACATCATAATAGCCCTAAATCTACTCACTCTTTGCCTCCTCGACAGGAACAAAATCCAATGATGCCCCATTCATACAATACCTCAATCCCGTAGGTCGCGGGCCATCATCAAACACGTGCCCTAAATGTCCGTCGCATCGAGCACAAAGGATCTCTGTTCGCTTGTAGCCAATGTCAAAATCTGTATCTTCCTTGACTACCTTCTTTTCTAAAGGCTTCCAGAAGCTAGGCCAACCTGTGCCAGATTTAAACTTAGTAGAAGAATCAAATAACGGCAATCCACATCCTCTACAAGAATAGATGCCTGTTTCCTTATTGTCCCAGTAACGACCTGTAAATGAACGTTCTGTTCCCTTCTCTCGCAAGACATAGTATTCCTGATCAGAAAGTACTTCCTTCCACTCTTCAGCAGACTTGACTACTTCCTCTATAGTATCTGGTATAGTAAGATCTACCTGTGCTAAACGTTCTACATCAGCTGGTGTAGGTCCTGAAGTTTGTGCCCGACAGGAAATGAGGAACAACCCTGTTATCAAAACAAAAAATGAGTACTTCAACATGCCTATTATATTTTTGTTATTGAATTCTATTTTTCTGATTCCTCACCCCTCTCTCCCCTCAATCGCGCATCTTGTCCTTGGGCTATACTGACGATTTTTCTCATAGCTTGGACCATTGACATAAACAAAAGATATGCAAATGTAAACACAATATATATCCAACTAAATGACTTCGCTTCGTATACTGTCAATCCAGATAATGCCCATGCTAATAATGCGCCGACAACCATTACAACAGAATATGATATAATAGAATCTCTCCAATATGTTCCTATTTCAGTTGATGACAAACTCAATACAGTATTTGCAATGCCAAATAAAAATGTCAGTCCAGCAGCTACTGTCCATGGGAAATAATCCTCTAATTCATATAATCCTAATTTAGACGGACCAATAAAAAGCACCATGGCCACGACAATCACGATAAGGGCGCTAAAACATTGATTTTTAGGGCTTATTGCAAATGATAACGGAGATTCTTCTGGTATCAATAGTTTTAATTATTAAATTCAAACAAATTATTTGTGGAAATGGTTTAGTGATTCACCCCGTGAAATTAACTTCAATATAAATACTACGGGTTCTCAAAACGTTAGTAATATATGAAATCATTTTTATTAAGTGTTTTTATCCTTTTAAATGCTGTTGAGCCATCTGCTCAGTCAGAATGGACGCTTGTAAAAGCAATCGATGATCTTGAAGTATTTACAAGATCTACTGTTGAGAGCAAGTTCAAGGAAGTTAAAATTAATGCTAAGATTCAATGTTCCATGTCTGAGATTGTTGCTGTTCTGGAAGATATAGATGCTCAAAAAAAATGGGTCATGAGGACCTTGGAAGTTGATATGCTCGAACAAAGGAATGCTGGAGATTTCACTTATTATCTAATTACGGATATGCCATTCCCAGTGCGTGATAGAGAGCTCATAGTAGATCATAAACGGTCGCTCATCTCAGAAAATCAAGTAAAAATAGAACTACTAACCTCAGAATACATACTGACACCTCACGCAGAATATGTGCTCATACCCTATTATTCATCAACCTATCTAATGAAACAATCTGAAGATGGTTGGATTGACATCCACTATCATGTCAAATTAGATCCTGGCGGCATCTTACCTGCATGGCTTTATAATTTAGCGGTTGCTAAAGGACCTATTTCAAGTTTTCAAGGATTATTTGATATTATCCATTCTGGAGCTTATAGGGATAGAACTATAGTAGGATTAAACTAAGAACATCTTGTACTAAATTGGTTCTGCATAAAGATCAAATTCCTCTGCATCTATGACTTTTACATCTGTAAAATCTCCGATTCGGACATAGTTTTCCGCTGCTTCTATAAGCACTTCGTTATCTACTTCTGGACTATCGTACTCTGTACGTCCTACAAAATAGCCTCCTTCCTTCCGATCTATGAGTACTTTCAGATTTCGACCGATCAGCGATTGGTTCTTCTCCATCGAGATCTCTCGTTGTATATCCATCAATCTTGTGGCTCTTTCTGCCTTCAATTCGGGTGCTACATCATCTTCGAGTAAGTGGGCTGAAGTATCTTCTTCATGTGAATATTGAAATACACCCAATCGTTCAAATCGCATATCCTTTACAAAATCACACATGTCCTTAAATTCCGCTTCTGTTTCTCCTGGGAACCCTACAAGCATCGTAGTTCTTATGGCGATATCAGGAACAACCTCCTTAGTATAAGTTAGTAAGTCTCGCATCTCTGCCTGCGTAATATGTCTTCTCATCCGATCCAATACAGCATCATTGGCATGTTGGAGTGGTATATCTAAGTAGTTGCAAACCTTTGGCAATGCGGCCATGGCATCAAGAATGTCTCTTGGGAACTTGGTTGGATATGCATAATGCAATCTAATCCATTCTATCCCTTCTACTTCCGATAGTGCATGTAGCAATTCTGACAAGGCCCGCTTCTTATATAAATCCAATCCGTAGTAAGTTAATTCCTGAGCGATAAGCATCAATTCCTTAGTACCATACTTAGCTAACTTTTTCGCCTCTCCTACCAGAGAATCAATACTTCGTGATATATGCTTCCCTCTCATTAGTGGTATGGCACAAAAAGAGCAAGTCCTATTACACCCTTCAGAGATCTTGAGATAAGCATAATGCGGCAAGGTAGATATCTTCCGTTCTCCTATTAGCTCATGCTTATAATCAGCATTGAACCGTGCCAGCAATGCCGGCATATCCATAGTGCCAAAATATGCATCTACTTCAGGGATATCTCTTTCGAGATCATCCTTATAGCGTTGTGACAAACATCCTGTGACATAGAGTTTCTCTATCTCTCCAGCCTTCTTGCGCTCTACATTCTGGAGGATAGTATCTACAGATTCTTCCTTCGCGAGATCTATAAACCCACATGTATTGACGATCACTATATTGGGCTCTTTCTCTTCATGCTCATGATAAGCTTGTATGTCATTACCCTTAAGCTGTGTGACAATATTCTCAGAATCTACAAGATTCTTGGAGCACCCTAAGGTGATTACTTCGACTTTATCTTTGAGTGTACGTGTCTTCATTCGGGTACAAAGATAATGTTCCTTTGGAGTGTTGCGTTAGATTATCTCAAAGCTATTAATATGCAGCGTTATTTATTTCTTGGAGTATTGCTCTTACTAGGCCTTGGGCTCAAAGGGCAATTTGGCCTACGGATAAATTATGTTAAAAGCAGCGCGCCAAATTGGGAGCAGTTTTTAGAGGAAAACTCCTATTTCAATCCTTCACTCTTTGGATCTTCTGTTTCTTTGGGTTTAGACTATTGGTTTCGGCTTCCTCAGAAACGGGTCGAATTTTACCCTTCTATATCGTATTCTAAAAATTCATCTCATGTTAATAATTCAAGATTGATTACAGAGTTGGGTGATTTTGAAATGAAGAGAATAGCTTTAAATCTAAATACGCACTTCTATATATTAGATTTCAAAGGAGATTGTGATTGTCCTACCTTTTCTAAAAAAGGAAACTTCGTTAAAAAAGGATTGTTCTTATCTATTCATCCTGGTTTGGCAATGCATCAAAAGGGATTTAGCTTACTGTCTAATCAAAGCGAGAAATCTTTAATCCCGAATATTGGAATCGGAGCAGGAATAGATATTGGCATAAGTGACCTTTTTACAATTACTCCCATTGTTCAATATAATCTATCATTTGAAGATACTTGGGAAAACTTGTCTGAGGCTACAATGGATGGAGAACCAACAATTCTGGAGACGAGCAATTATAATCAACTTCAACTCGGGATAAGAATCGGATTCCGGCCAGATTACAAATAATTAAGGTTGACTCCTATTCAATATAGACCTCTATGATATCAAAAAGTCATTCTTCAAATCCAATCTTTGGAAATAAGTCGCTTTATACCGCAGAGTGATAATGATCTATAAGTAAGTAACGTTTGAGCAATAGGTCAATCACTTTTTATGAAAAGGTTTTATGTCATTGCGATTATTTTATTGACCTCTTTGAGACTTTCAGCGCAACTTGGAGTTCGGTTCAGTTTCAGTGACGTTTCAGTCCCATACTTGGCAGGCCTAAAGCTCGATATCAATGGAATTCCGAGAACTAAAGTCTTTGGATTTGACTATGGCATTGGTATTGACTATTCGTTTCGTTTTCCACAGAAAAGAATAGAATTCTATCCTAAAATTTCGATATCCAATTATAAAAAAATACATTTACTGAGAGGGATTATACTCTATATAATTCTTTGTTAGCATTAGGAATTAATACGCACTTCTACCCATTGGACTTTAATAACGATTGTGATTGTCCGACATTATTAAAAAATGGAAATCCATTTAAAAAAGGCCTTTTCATTTCCATTAAACCAGGTGTGCATTATAATCTCCATAATGTAGATGAGAGATCTAAATCAGGTAGTTTATCACCAGCCTTGGGAGTGGGGATTGGACTTGACATGGGGATAAGCAATCGGCTATCATTATCACCTTTCATGCAATATGATTGGCATCACAATACAGATTGGGAAAATATCCCTAATACAAATCTCTCTCATATTATAGGTCCTGCTATCTTTGAATATTACAATCCAGACTCCCCGACTTACAAACAATTCAAATTAGGCATCAGAATCGGTTTCCGCTCAGAAAAGAAGTAACTCTTTTCTCCTCTCAACTATTATACTGTTGTAACCATCTGGAGAGAAAAACATCATAGACTTCATAAGAACTATGATCTGAAGTAATATTATTATAAATCATCTCTTTATCAAGAAGGGCGTCTAAACTTCTGGACACAGTGCTACTTGCTCCCAGGGCATACTTGTTTCGGATATCTGACGATGTAGGTTGGTGCATTTCATCCTCGCTCGCGATTGCTTTTAGCAGATCCCATTGAGCGCCCGTAAGGAGATTTCTAAATAGATAATAGGTAGATTCATTAGACTTGAAAATCAGGTTTTTAACCACTTCTATAAGTGTATCTGTTACTGTAACCTCGGTATGTTGAAATAATAGATTGCAAAAATACTGTGTGTAGTAAGTGTGCATCTTAGTCCATTCCAGAATGTGATGTACTTGGTTATCATCAATTGTTTTGTCTACTTCAGCAAAGTGCTTCTTTACAAATGCCATGTATGATGGATAATCTATTTTCGCAAGATGCATGATTTCTGTAGAGCCGAATAGAGGACGTGAGGCATCGGAAAATAAATCCACCAGTAGATGTTTCTTACTGCCTGAAAATATAATGTGTAAATCAGGATTCGCATGCATCGCCTCTCTTACCGTAGCATCTATAGTCGTCTCTGGATATTCGGCAATACGTTGAAATTCATCTATGGCCAGTTGTATCGAGAGGCCACTTTCTGCCAGCATTGCAAATAGCGTATGGATAGAATGCTTCACATCACTTGGAGATCCAAGCTCTACGCTAAGTGAAGGCGTCCCTGTCAAGGGATCTATAGTTATACCTGCCCGAAACTGAGAGAATAATTCTATGGCCCTCTGTACGGTATTTTTCTTTTTCCTATTGAGCTCCGATATACATCTGAGAATAAGCTTGTTGGCAAATTCCTCGTCGGAGCTGGTATCATTGATATCCAGATATATCTTTAAGACACGCTTGGGTAGTTGATGATGTACATGTTGGATAAGACCCGTCTTCCCCAATCTACGTAGTGAGATTAAGGTAAGAGGTCTCTTATTCTTGAATGCCCCGACAATCCGCTTGGTTTCTTCTATGCGGTCACAGAAATACTCCTCGCCTACATACGGAGATAGTGAAAATGGATTCATTACTTGCGAAGGTAAGCCATTTAGGCCTAATTCACAAAATGCGATACGCAAAATGCGATACGCAAAATGCGCATTAATATTTTCCTATTTACGCACCGCCACCAGCGGTAACATTCAACACATCTTGGTCAAATAAATAAAGACCTCCCTTATCGTCTCCGATAAGTTCTAATTTGTCATTCAGGATTCTTGCTAATGCTTCCTCTTCGATCTGCTCTGCTACATACCATTGCAAGAAATTGTTAGTCGCATAATCTCGTTCATCCAGAGAAATCCCTACCAGATTATTGATACTTTCAGACACATAAATCTCATGATTCAATAATTCCTTGAATGCATGATGTATAGAAGGATACGTGAGTGCAGGTTGCTCCAATGCGGGCACTACAGCAAACCCTCCCCGTTCATTAATAAAATGGATCAACTTCAACATATGCATACGCTCCTCATCACTGTGGCGATAGAAGAAGCTGGTTACATTGTCAATTCCGGGTTGTATCTCTGCCCATGAGGCCATCGCAAGATAAACCTGAGAAGACTGGGCTTCTATTAGCACTTGGTTGTTAAGTGCGTCTTGCATTGATTTTGAAAGCATACGTATCTATTATTTATACTGCAAACCTAATGATGTTCTGGGACAATTGTTTAAATCTCAAAATACTAATCATAAATAAAAGGGCTTGGTTTTAAACCAAGCCCTTTTACCTATTTACTTGAACTTAAAGCGGAGAAATATCAATTACTTTCTACGACTTCAGGATCCATAATTATCTCTATATACTGATTGTCATTAAAATATGTACCAACTGCACTTTTAATCTGGTGAGCAGTCAACCCATTTATTTTTGCTTCACGGTCATTTAGCAAAACACCATCAAAACCACGTGATTGAAGCACCTCATTTCTAATGATGCTCTGCCAGAACCTATTCCTTTTGAGATCTTTAATCCGAGATTGCTTTTGAGTCTCTTTTATTTTTGTCATGTCAACTTCATTCGGACCTTCTTCCAAAGCCCTCTTGATCACATCATGAGCTGCTTGGACCAATGTATCCGTCATAGGAGGGTCACTGTTAAAACTTATCGTTATGCCATAACTTTCATACGGATCTTTATTTGGTCCCCCTCTAATTCCGACGCCATAGACTCCGCCAAGATCCTCTCTTAACTCCTCTCGGAGTTTAATCCGCAGATATTCTACTGTTGAGTTCAATATATAATTGTTTTCATTAGACCATTCGTAATCTCCGTGATAATACATATGGACATTGGTCTTCGGTGCTTCACCGTTTTTAAATCTATCTTTTACGACTCCGTTCACAGGACGTCTTCCTACATCTTTCCAGTTTTCCTCTCTTTTAGTAGACGGAAGATTCCCCAAATAGGTTTGTATAAAATTCAGCATCTGCCCTCTTTCGAAATTTCCTATAAATGAAAACGTAAAATCCGAAGCATCTGCAAATCGCTCTTGGTATATCTTTAAGGCTCTACTATAATCTAAATTAAGCCAATCTTCTGACGAAGGAAATCCAACCCTTGGGTGATTATCATATTTCAGCCTACTAACATAATCAGAAAAGAAGTACCTCGGATCGGACATAATATTTTTGTAAAGCCCTTGCTGCTTTGCCACAAACGAATTAAATGATTTTTCATCTATACGCGACTCTTTGAAGTATTTATATATCAATTGAAACATGATCTCCGCATCGTCCGGAGAGGCAGAGCCTGACATCCCCTCATACATACCTCCTACATAAGGTCTTACGCCTACACTCTTCCCTGCAAGTATTTTTTCTAATTGTGTTGTACTGAATACTCCAATTCCACCTTCAGAAACAACCGAAGCACTATTACTAGCATTGAAATATTCCTCATCAGAATATAGAGACGTTCCTCCTGGACTAATGGCACTCATTAGAATTTCATCATTTTTAAAGTCCGTCTTTTTTAGATATACACTTACCCCATTAGCCAATTCAAGATATTCGATATCTACATTATCATATTTAGTAGTTTTAACAATCTCAACCGGAGAAAGAACTGCATCAAATAAAGGTGCATCAATCACATCATCCACATATGGCTCGACTATCATATTATCTACCTTACTCAGCATCGCAAAAACATCTTCTTCAGATGGTAACGGAACGTCCTTTTTTTCAGGGCCTGTTAGGATGACTACGCGGTTTTCATTTCTAATCCATTGTGATGCCAACATATTCACCTCTTCTATTTGAATAGTCGGTAAGTACTGCTTATATAATTCAAGTACCTGATCTGGACCTGGCGTTGCTATCTCATCCAAGTATTTATAGACATATCGCATGGCAATATTTCCAGATTCAGACTTATCCATTTCTTTGAACTGCTTCTCAGCCCCTTGCATTAGATTTTCCTTCGCTCTTTCAAATTCGCCGGAGGTATAGCCATGCAGCAATACACGACGATTCTCAGTAAGAACCGATTCTAATGCCGCCGAGGCCTTTCCTTCAGGAATAAATGCATTTGAAGAATATGTATCCAACTCCCCCACATCACCACTATATCCTGAAGATGCAAATACAAATGGAGGATCTGGTTGCTTACTTATCTCTGTAAGACGTCCTCCCATCATAGAATTATACAGTCCACGAACAAGCAATTCGCGATATTCTTCAAGTGTCTTTGTATGCTTCTTCTCATGTTTGTAAGCCACCTGAAGCCTTGTAAAAGAAGCCTCTTTATCAGATGCAATACTTACCAAGGTCTCTTGATGATATGGCACGTCATATGTAACTCGTTCACGGGCGTTCATGGCCGCTGGAATATCACCAAACAATGATTTTATCTGCGCCTCTACGCTGACAATATCCACATCTCCAACGACAACTACCGCCATAAGATCTGGTCGGTACCAATCTTTATAAAATCGCTTTACAGTACTGTACTCAGCATTTTTGATAATATCTGGATCCCCAATTGGTAACCTTTCGGCATATCGTGAACCTCTATACATTACTGGCAAGGTTTTCTTTTGCATTCGTTGATCCGAACTCAATCGAGATCGCCATTCGGATTCTACTACACCTCTTTCTTTATCGATTTCCTCATCTTCAAATGTTACATCCTGAGACCAGTCTCTTAATATCTGCATCCCCTTCTCGAATAGTTCAGAACTATCGGTACGCACCTGCAACATATAAACTGTCTCATCAAATGATGTATATGCATTCAGATCAGGACCAAATCTGGCACCTACCGACTCCAGATAATCCACCAATTCACTTTTGGCAAAATTCTCTGTACCGTTAAATGCCATGTGCTCTACGAAGTGCGCTAACCCTTGTTGATCTTCATCCTCAAGCAAAGACCCAGCATTAACGGCAAGTCTTAATGCCGCGCGATTTTCAGGTTTAGCATTTTTTTGAATGTAATAATGAATTCCATTAGATAGCTTTCCAGATGTTAATCTTGTATCCACCGGAACGGCAGCCATCGTTTCACTAACCGTTTCGGTTAAAGGTTCTGCTTTTTTAGTTACTTCCTCTACTGTAGAAGTCTCCTTAACCATACTTTCTGTGGTTTTTGGAGCACAGGCATACAGACCTAAGAGCAAGAGTACGATCAGGAGATTAATTGTTTGATTCATAGTTAGATACTTATTAATTGTAGCAATAGAGCGGCACTCATCTAATGAATCATCACTTATGATATCCATTAAGTAAATATAACCCCGTTACGAGTAAGAGATTGTAAATAAAATCTCCTTTTAACATATATCAGGAATTTACATATTTAGCTGATATTTGTTGAACTTGCAACAAGTAAATTATTGAGGTAATTTCAGAAAATATAGAAGATGACTAATCAAGTAGGTGTAGAATGTCTCAATTGCGGAACACCACTCCATAAATGGGAGACAGCAGAGAGCCGTGAAAAATTAAATAATACCAAATTTTGAAAATACTTCATACTGCAGATTGGCATATTGGAAAGGTATTGCATAAGTATGCCCTACGAGATGAACTACGACTATTCTTTGAGTGGTTGATAGAACTCATTGAAAAGGAGTTTGTTGAACTACTTTTGGTTTCTGGAGACATCTTCGATCTGGCAAATCCCGCTGTCAAAGATAGAGAGCTCTATTACCGATTCTTAAGCCTATTGATCAAATTAGACATCAAAGTTGTCATTACAGGTGGCAATCATGATGCTATTGGAGTACTAAATGCTCCACAAAAAATCTTAGACGCTCTCAACATAACAGTGATTGGCGGTGCCACAGACAATATAGAAGATGAACTTATAGAAGTAAAAAATAAAGCAAATCAAACAGCATTAATCATAGCCGCTGTACCCTTTCTGAGAGATAAAGATCTGAGATCTCAAGAGAGCGACGAGAAATACGAAAATCGAACGGAGGCTATACGTGAAGGCATTAAAACCCACTATGCACAATTGGCTGAAATATGTGAAAACAAATATGGAGATCTTCCAGTTATTGCCATGGGGCACCTTTATGCCAAAGGAGCATCGACAAGCGAAAGTGAAAGAGAAATTCATATAGGAAATGCAGCAGCAGTTGAATCCAGTATTTTTTCATCTACATTCAACTACGTTGCTTTGGGCCATATACATAGACCTCAAGTCATTGGCAAGAATGAGCATATGCGATATTCAGGATCTCCCATCGCATTGAGCTTTTCTGAAAAATCAGATAAAAAGAGTTTAGTTATTCTAAATCTCAAAGACGGTAAAATAGGAGCTCCAAAAATTGTGAATGTTCCAAAATTCAGAGCTTTACAGAAGTTCAGTGGAGACTTACAACATGTGAAAGAAAGACTCTCTGAATTCAAACCTCAGTTCCCCCTGACTTCCTTTGTAGAGATCGAAGTAATAGAAGAGACATATAGTGCTTCCATCTTAGCTGAAGTTGATGAATTAGTTTCTTTATATAGTGAATCAACATCGTTTACAATCCTAAAGCCCAGAACAACCTTTACCGAAAATGAAAAAGATACGGCAGCACTATTTGAAGAAGGTCAGCATATCGAAGACCTAAAGCCCATTGATGTATTTACAAAACTCATGGATCACCAACTCATAGAAATAGAGCAACAAGCCATACTTAAAGAAGCATTCAACGAACTATTAGAATCTGCCAACCAAACTGATGCCTCATGAAGATACGTCGGTTACAATTTAAAAACATCAATAATCTCAAAGGAGCTCATGAAATCTCTTTTGATAAATTACCACTGTCCACAGCAGGAATCTTTGCTATAGTTGGACCCACAGGATCGGGAAAATCTACAATCTTAGATGTGATTACATTGGCTTTATTTAATAGAATACCAAGATTTAAAAAATCCATTTCTAAAAATGAAATCACCAATGAAGGTTCTGTTCTAACCCATCACACATCAGAAGCCTCGGCCTCCATAGAGTACGAAATCAAGGGTCTTACATACAGATCTTCTTGGTCCGTCTCCACTAATAGAAACGGCAAATTGAAAGATTATGAAATGTTCCTGTACAATCCTGATGGCACTGTTGCAGATCTAAAAAAGAGTGAAGTCCCTAATCAAAATGAAGTTATAATAGGTCTCAATTATGATCAATTTATAAAATCCATTCTTCTGTCTCAAGGGGAATTTTCCAAATTCTTGAAAGCCGATAAAAACGATAGAGGAAAGTTACTTGAAAACATTACTGGGACTTCTATCTATCGAACGATAGGGATCAGTGCTTTTGAAAAACACAAAGAGGTCAAAGAAACGCTGGATATAGAAAAAGGGATCATTGGCGAGATAAACATCTTAGCTGACGTCGAAAGACAAGAACTTATCACTCAGCTGCAAGACTCAAAAACAGAAAAGGAAAAAATTGACATTAGAATAGCTGAGTCCTCCCAACTCAAACAAATCAAATTAGACATAATAGAAATCAAGCAATCGCTACAAGAAGAGCAAAAAGATGAAGCGCTAATCAATAGTCAAATGGCCGCTTTCAAAGACAAGCAAGTCAAATTAGACCTCCATCATAAACTAAGCCATGTTCAAGGACCATTGGCTACATATAATGATGCTGTATCGAATACTTATAAGAGTCAAGAAAACTTAGAGCAATATCAAATACAATTAGAAGAGGCTCAAAATAATCACGATCAGACCATAGACGAGTTGGCCAACTTAACCAAAAGCAAGGTTAGCAAAGGGACCTTTAAAAAGATAATGAATGATTTCGAAACTGAAATCAATAATACAGATAGAGATCTCGAAAATCTAAAAAATAATGGCCGTGCGGCTCGAGAAAGGGTAAATAAAAACATATTCAATTATCCTATACCGATAATTGAAACCATCAAAACAACTGATGCCATAAACCTACTAAGCATAAGAGCCGAAGAATTAGAAGCCATCCTCATAAAAGCGCAGCTTGAATCAGATAAACCTACTGCTGAAATTCGAAAGCGATTAAAACAAAAACAAGAAGAGCTTGAATCTTTGAAAAAGCTTCAAGCTCATTATGAAAACATAGCTACGCTTCAATTGAAATTGAAAGGCCTTCAGAAGAAGCTTGATAAATTAATAGCATTTAAAACAACCCACACCCCACTAATCAACAAGTGTAGAAAGCTTGTTGATGTCCTCTCAGAGAAAATTGAACTACTTCTCAAACGGAAAGAGGACGCCATAACAATTTTAGAATTAGAAGATTTTCGGAACGCACTTGTTACTGACACACCCTGCCCTCTCTGTGGTTCTTTAGAGCACCCTTATGCTGAACATAAGCCAGAATTACACGAAACAGAAATAGATAATAAAATCAAGCTTGCGCGTAAAGAACAACAAGAACAACAAAGAGAGCTTGAGTCATTGAGTCAAAAAATGACTCAATGTATCACATCAATCGAGCATCATCAAAATCGGATTGCTGAATCAGCACAGCAATTATACATTGAAGAAGTGGAAAGTGCAAAAATCATCGCAATGCTCAATGGACAATCCAAGATTGATCAAAACAATATTGCACAATCCATTGACACAATATCAAAGCGAAATGAGACCACAGAATCCGCTATTCACGCTATCGATGAACTAAAGCTCAATAAGAACCTCGTACAACAATACAATCAACTGCATACGTGTATTGAAGATTACAAAGAATTAAAACAATCTAGAGATTCAAAATTCACTGGCTCAGAGGTCAACGTCATTACTAATAAACTACAAGATGCATTTGAACGCAGTAAGTCAAAAATTACAGAATCAACTGTCGTCATTAAAAAAGAAACAGACGCTCTTAAAAGAGATACTGGACTTGTCAAGTCAATATCTAAAGACCTTAATGCGAAAATAGAAGAATTGGGATTCTCAAGTATAACAGAGATCAGTGCCCATATTCTTGATGAGGCCACGCTAAACTATTTAACCAAGGAACGGGACCAGTTAAAAAAGCAACAGACAAGCATAGACACTAAAGTCAAGACATATAAAGAAGATCTTGTTAAGAAATTGCAAGAAGATACCAAGCCTGAGCAAATGTTAGATCTATTGGTTGAATCAATGAAACAACAGAAGGCTTTAATGGACAAACATCAGTATACTGTTATCACCAATCAAGGGCTGATTAAACGTGATGATGAAGATCGATCAAGAAGAAAATCAAAAGAGAAGGCCATCACCAAATTAAGTCAAGAACTCGAAAAATGGTCTTTGTTAAATAAAATGATCGGCGATGCCTCTGGTAACAAATTTGCCAATTTTGCCCAAGGTTTAACACTTCAAAATTTATTGGTATATGCCAATCGACGTTTACAAAATCTTTCTGATCGCTATCTCTTAGACAAACCTAAAAATGATGGTGCATTAATAGTTATTGACAAATACCAAGGTAATACAAGCCGTTCGGTCACGACACTATCAGGAGGTGAGAGTTTTTTAATTAGCCTTGCCCTTGCGCTCAGCCTTTCTGATATGGCCTCTAAAAACGTAGCTTTAGAATGTCTCTTTATCGACGAAGGATTTGGCACCTTAGATCCAGAATCATTGGAATCAGCGCTGAGCACCTTAGAGAAACTACAATCCGAAAGTCAGAAAATGGTTGGCGTTATTTCTCATGTAGAAGCACTTAAGGAACGTATTGATGTCCAACTGAAGCTCAATAAAAATGCACAAGGATATAGCCAAATAGAAGTGTTAAGTCAGAATGAAAAATGATTAAATTACAGAGCTCAATGTTAAAATTAATAGCGTAATAAATTTCACTGCAATTTTCATTACATCTACATAGACATTATTCATAAATTTATAGAAGATCACAACTACTAAATCAGCCTACCCAACAAGAAAAAATAAACTTTACTTTTACATTAATTCTTCTACAACAGCATTGATCAAATAAATAATATAAACTTTGAAAGATATAGTTTCTACCTCGCTTCGCACCTTAGATGATTCTCGAGGTGAATTTATAGAAGTATTTCGGGATAGTTGGGCTACAGAAAAACCTGTGCAATGGAACTATGTCCGTTCTAAGGCTCATGTATTAAGAGGATTTCATGTCCATGTTGCTCATACTGATCACTTGATATTAGTAGAAGGAATGATGTACTTAGGTCTATGTGACATGAGGAAAGAATCATCTAATTTCATGAAAAGTGAAATACTACCGCTTAAAGCTGAAGAGCCAAAACTAATTACAATTCCTCCTGGCATCGCTCATTGTTTCTACTATCCCGTAAAGGCTATTCTTATTAATGCCGTGGATAAATACTGGAGCAATAATGATGAGCTAGGATGCATGTGGAATGATCCCGCATTTGGCTTAAAATGGCCCCTCCTTAATGATGAAGAACCTATACTCTCGAAGAGAGACACTTCAGCATCATCATTCGATAGCCTATTAATAGAACTAAATGAAAGGAGAGCTAATAGGTGAAATTAAGAACAATCAAGCACTCACCATTGGCCTGGTAGGCTGTGGACGTTGGGGTAGATATATTCTTAGAGATCTCAAAGAAACCGGAGCAGTAGTTCATGTAGTAGCTACTACTGAAGACAGCAGATCAAATGCCATTGAATATAAAGCTGATAAGATATTCTCAGCTCTAAATGGTCTTTCTCAGCAATTGGATGGATATATTATAGCGACCCAAACCATCCATCATTATGATTGCATAAAAAATCTTTTAGATTCTAAGAGGCCAATTTTTGTTGAAAAGCCTTTAAGTGCGGATATTGATAAAGTAAATGAAATAGCAAAGATTGCTTCTGGCCAAGTATTCGTAATGCATAAGTGGCTCTATCATCCCGCAATTAAAAAAATTAAAGAGATTGTAGAAAATAAGAGCTTGGGAAAAGTACTCAATATATTCTGTCGTCGAAACGCATGGGGTACTCCACAGAAAGATGTTAATAGCGTCTGGATTCACTACCCTCATGACCTTTCAATCATTTACCATTTACTAGGATATATCCCCAAACCAAAATACGCTAAGCTTATCCGAGATCAACATGGCAACATTCAAGGCTTGTTTTCTCATCTTGAGGATAAGAATATTAACTGCTATATAGAGCATCATTTACATAGCGGCATAAAAGAAAGGAATGTAACTATCATTTTTGAAAATGGCACACTGCAATTAGCCAATCCAATGAGTGATCATATTATCATGCGTAGAGGACATCCTGATGAGAATTTACCTATTGAAAAAATTCCTATTTCAAAAGAGATGCCTTTGAAATTAGAAATATTAGCATTTTTGGGATTTTTAAACGGCACGTCTAACAAATTGGACTCTACCATCAATGTCGAAGTTAAAATAGCACAAGTCATCAATCAGCTAATTAAAATAGGCTAAATGTCAATACTATTCACAGTTATAATACCGACCCATGATCATCAAGACACGTTACACTATAGCATCAAAAGTGTTTTAGAACAATCTTTTCAGGATTTTGAAATTGTTGTTATTGGTGATGGTGCACCTGATCGCACAGAAGAGATAGTTAAGGAATATTGCAATAAAGATGCAAGGGTTAAGTACTTCCACCATGTTAAAGGCAAGGGGCATGGCGAAACATATAAGAATGAAGCTATTGTAAATAGTGCTGGAAAGTATATTGCATATTTAGGTGATGATGATATGTGGTTAGAAAATCATTTAGAGACCTTGATTCCATATCTCTCAAGATTCGATTTTGTTCATACGCGTCATACCTCTATCAATACAAACGGTGATATCTCCTTTTTAGAATCCAACTTAGAAGATGTTGCGATTCGAAATAAAATGATCCAAAAACAATGGAATTTTTTTGGACCGACATGTGTATCGCATACTAGGGCTGCATATTTAAAACTCCCATTTGGATGGAGGCCAAAACCTGAAGGCATGTGGAGCGATCTATATATGTGGAGACAATGGTTTAGCCAGCAAGACTTAAGCTTCTATACAATTCCTGCGAATACCACTTTACACTTCCCTTCTACTTTAAGACCTAATGTTTCATTATCAAGTCGAATTGAAGAATTAGAAACATTTGATAAACGAAGGCATCTACCTCACTTTGGGGATGAGCTTAATAAGCTTAAGCAATCCGAAGATCTGGTACGGTTTTCAGAATCCTTAGGAATTAAAGAGAAGATAGCTGATCTACATATAAAAATCGATACTCTAAATACAATAATTGTTGGCCAAGGATTGAAAACGAATAAGCTACAACAAGAGAATAAACACAAAAATAAATCAATAATCTATTATAATACCCAACTAATAGAACAGCGAAATGAAGTAAGCAGACTGAGCAATGAAATAAATGATCTAAAGAGCGCAGTGAGCACACGAATAGGGTTTGCTTTAACATACCCTCTTAGGAAGATTTATGAATTGATTTCTAAATAAAAATGTAACAGTGAATTTATCTTAATAACCGTATATCATGACGTGGAAATGACTTCTCTTGTTATACTTGTTTTTTTGATAGCATATCCATCTCCAACAAAGAAACCTCTTCCCCAAGAAAAAAGCTATTCGAAGTTACCTTCACAAGAACACCTTCTAACAAAGGATTCCATAGCTCTACTTATATATATCCTTTAACACGTGCTATATTGTCGAACTATCATTTAAAGAAAATAATAACTATGAAACAACTAATATTATTAATTGCTATAGGCATGATGACATTTGCCCTGAGCGCACAAGAAGAAAGTCGCTGGCCAGATGTCGACAAGAGTATAATGGATGCGGTTACCTACCCTACCGTGGCACAATGGAGAAATTATTCTACTGGAGCAGAAAGGACGATCGAACCTAAGCTAAGAGTGGTTTATTCCCGCCCTATGAAAAAAGGACGAGATATCTTCGGTGGTCTTGTTCCTTATGGTACAGAATGGAGATTAGGCGCTAATGAAGCAAGTACAATTACTTTTTACACACCCGTTCGCATAGGTGATACGAGTGTTCCTGCTGGAACTTATACAATTGTTGCTACTCCGGAGAGAGATAATTGGACATTTCACATCAGTAGCCAAAATGGAATCTGGGGAAATGCAAATCGAGATGAGTCGCTAACCGTTGCTTCACTTAAGGTGCCTTCAAAAGACATGAAGGATATGCGTGAGGAACTAAGTATGACCTTTCAGAAAATAGATGATAATGAAGTACATCTCGTAGTGGCTTGGGAAAACAAGCAGGCTTCTCTACCGATTCACTTCAATCCGATATTCTTTAGATCTATAGATGTAAGCCCGATGGATGTAACTCATTATCCGGCAAAGAGCGCATATACTAATTACCTTGAAGGAGATGAAAAGAATATGAAGCCTCAAATTAAGATTCAATATTCTCGTCCTGCCAAGAAAGGAAGAGATATATTCGGAGAGCTATTGAAAGAAGGTGATATCTGGAGAATTGGTGCAAATGAATCCACAGAAATTACATTTATGCAAAACGTAATGATCTCAGGGATCGAGATTCCACGAGGGAGATATGCCATGTATGCAGAACTGCACAGTGACAAGTGGGAATTGATTTTTAGTAAAGACCTACCGAGTTGGGGAAATGCAAATCGCGATATGGTTCAAGATTTTGCAAGAGTTTCTGTTCCAGTAACCCAAGAAGATGAGGTTGTCGAAAATCTCTCAATCGTCTTAGAAGATGGTGATGAAGGTGCCGTTAATATGGTTATTGCTTGGGATACAACCAGAGCAACAGCGAGTATTAAGATGATGAAGTAAATAATTTACTATAGTAAAAGAAAGTATAGCCGTATCTCTTGAAAATTTGAGATGCGGCTATTTTTATGAAATTATTCGAGCTATTCATTTGAAAATCCATTACGATTCTAATTCATCAATTAAGTTTGTCCTCCAAGTATGAAAAAGAAACTTTTAGCCATACCCCTATTTTTTTTGATCATCTTAGTCGTGTCTTTGATATATCTAAGAGCTGTCTACTATCCCCAATTACCCGTGGCCAATGGCTATGCCGCTAAGAAAATGTGTTCTTGTATTTT
>JBLIDB010000025.1:0-31502 GCA_047634015.1 Saprospiraceae bacterium | reverse complement strand
GCAAGCAGTTTCTCGGACCCCAGATACAAGATTGAAAATTGCTTGACCTTTCCATCGACCCTTGAGGTTTGAGCGAGGGTATATTGGACAAATACTTTAGCGTCTTTGCTACGTTGCTTTTTGATGGCTCTGATAAACATGATCCAAATATAACAGGATATTTCCAACAAAACAGCTACCGCACCTCACTACAAATCAAATCTCAAAACAACATTGCCTGATTATCAATGACTTATAGAACCAAAAATCCTGAAATATCTCGAAATTCTATGTTTTTTTTGACTTTAGAGCCAAGTTGGGTTAAGTTGCTATTGTGAAAATCTAACATAGCTTGATTACTACATTGCAACGTAGAGCAATCTCCATACCTCGACATTTTTTCTATAATCTTGTAAACTGAATTATCCTCTTTTGCTATAATATTAGATGATTCAAGACTTGATGCATTTTTTGGGTGCAACTCCATATGGGAAGTAGAATCATATAAAAAAGAAGATTTCTGACATTCATTAGTGTATCATTCTTTTTCGATGCCAATAGCATGATCGCTAGGATAATTAAAAACTCCACCTATCTTCGCCCCAGCACTTGACTCTATCGCTTCGATATAGATCGGGGAGGAAAGTCCGGACAGCGCAGAGCATCGTACCACGTACATAAGTGGGATCACGCCTAGCGTGAGACAGACAGTGTCACAGAAAACTATACCGCCAGTTGGTTATGTAAAGGGTTTTTACCCCAAGCGAAGTCAAGTGGTAAGGGTGAAAACGAGGTGTAAGAGACCCCGATCTTCGTAAGTAATTGTGGAGATGGATAAACCTTACGAGCTGCAATGTCACGTATATTTTGGTTCCATTTCGATGGAATAGCCTTGCTCGGGTGAATCAGAAGGGGTAGGCAGCATAGATAAATGATAGAGTCACGCTCTAGGGCGTGAAACAGAATCCGGCTTACGTAGTGCTATTTTAAATTAAGAAGAGGGCTATTTGCAAATTGCAGATAGCCCTCTTCTATTATATTTTATACTGTAATTATCTCCCATCAGGAGGGGTGAGCCCCCATGTAAAGGTAAATCGCAAAGTATTATCCAATGGACTTCTTTGGGCCGACGTCGGTGCCAGATATGCCAAATCAAATCCGAATACATTATATTTTAGCCCTATTCCAACTGTAAGATACTGACGATCTCCTTTGAGAGGATGTTCATAGTAGTAACCAGCGCGTACGGCAAATTGGTTGTCATACCAATATTCCGCACCAAATGAGAAAGCAAGTTCTTGAATCTCCTCTTTGAGCCCCCCAGGCGCATCACTAAAGGATCCAAAAATTCCCGCGAAAGTACCTTTATCTCTAAATTCAGCAGTAGCAGTTGTATCAGGAGTTGGAATCATTAACTTGTTAATATCCATAGTCAGTGTAAAAGAATTATACTCATCAATGTTTCTTTTCATCGCAACACCAAGTCCTAAATTTGTAGGAATAAAGTCTTTTGTTGCCGAATTCGTATAAGATACTTTACTTCCGAGATTCGTAATTGCTGCTCCCCAAGACCAATTAACTCCTGGACCTGCGAGATCAGGATTAGAATTATAGGTCACACCAAGATCAGCTGCAAAAGCCGTTCCCGCAGATATTACTACGCCACCGACCATTTGTCCAGAAGCGAGATTCGAATAAATATAGCTGGCACCCACCGATGCTGAAAATTTAGGTGACAACTTTCTGGCGTATGCCACACCCACTTCTAACTCTCGGGGTCTTCCTTGACCGATTATTCCGCCATTAACATCTGTGAACGTAATATCCCCTAATGAAAAATATTTAAAATCAAAACCAAAAGATTGTAAGTCATCGATTTTTTTGTAACCGCTGAGATAAGCCATATAAACATCATTCAGACCTAAGTTTCGCAACCAAGGAGTATAACTTGCCGCGAACTCACTATCACTATCCGCAAAGGCTATTTTCGAAGCATTATAATGAAGTGAGCTAGCATTTGCATTAGTGGCCACACCGGCATCTCCCATAGCACCTCCAACAGCATCTGGAACTATTCTTAAGAAGGGCACAGCACTCAAGAGCGTATTCGGTACACATTGGCCATTAACATCTTGAAAGCATCTCGTAATTGGATTCCAAGACCCTTGAGCGTCAATCTGCAAGGACAATGAAGTAAATATTAAGAAAAGGCTTGATAGCCTGAGTAAATTCAAATTCATCCGATGGTGATTAATCTTTAATAATGTTAGAGCACTAACTGTCTTCGTCTTAAGATTATTTTAAGGAAATGATTTTTTTAAGGACAGGTGTAGTCTCTTCTCCTGAAATTCTATCCCGTAATCGTATTAAAGCCATAATAATATAAGATTTTCTACCATTAAGTTCGAAAATTGCAGAATAGTGATTTCCATTTTGATCTGTAGGTCTGACCTTTTTTTGTAATAACTTCCCTGATACATCAAAAAAGTCTATTCCCATTTCTATTGCGCTACCGCGAATATCGGAATTCACACTAACAACAAAGTATTTTGAGATAGGATTTGGGCTAACTGTGACATCTTCTAAAGTATTTTCTATCTCATTGCTCACTACGAAGTCGATAAATGCACTACCTACATTGTTAGCAACATCAAATGCTTGGACCTTTAACTCGTGTCGTCCTGGGGGTAATTCACTAAGGTCATAGAGTATTGTACCACTATTAGTAATGTCTGTGGATGGAATAAAGAAATCATTCAGAATTATGGTCTGATCATCAATAAAAGCGGTCATCTCGTGCCCAATACTTGCGGTGCTTAGATTCAGTCCGCTGGGGTCACTTATATCCGCAAGCAACAGATTATTAGGACTTACTTCAGTACCGGAGACAAATGACCTATTATTAAGATAAAGCTGTATTTCGGGTCCTTCATCGTCATTAAGTACCAGATTTGAAGAGCCTTCAATCGCCAATTGTTTTGTATATCCAGTCGCTTCTACTTGATCACTGGAAAGGGCGTAATAGCTGATTTTTGCTTGGCCAAATGAGTAATTTATGTCTACAGGAACGCGAAATGAAGTTTCCCAGACTCCATCTTCCACTGCGGCCTTACCTTTATAGATGACATTGTTCTGGCTGTTATACTCTTTTCGAAAACTACCATTATCGTTCGCTAATGTTGAGACGAGATTGGGCTTGTCGAAGACCGTAATATCCAACTCTCCATTAAAATCTTGTGCAAGATCCCCTAAGTCATTTCTTATTTCTCCTTTAAGTTGGACTATATCTAATGCACCTACAGTATCTACCACAGGCTTATCATTATCTGATACTTTGAGATTAATTGTATTAGTAATGACTTCGTAATTAGGAATATTTAATCTCATACTGGGGTCGCCAATCATGAAAAATTTCCGAGCATTGGTATTATCATTTGGGATATTGTTTTTTGCTCGACGCATAACCTCTCCGATGGGAAGATAGTTGCCTTCCTCTTTTTCAAATATCTCTCGAAATACAGATTGTGTAAGTCTGAAATTCTTAGATGCGAATACGGATCTCACTGTTGTAAATAGAGCAATGCCGCCTCCATTGGGTTGCAGTAATGCTGCCTCTCCTGCAGTAGTCAATGCGGGATCATCAAAGCCGGTAAATGAACAAGTAGCGGTAATGATTAATGGAAGACGATCCCGGTTCGACCAATTTGTAATATCATCAACTTTCAACACACGCTCCTGAGTCCAACCAAAAGGGCCACCATGTCCAAGAAAGTTTAGCACCAAAGCGCCTTGCTCAACTGTTTGATTCAGTTGATTTGTAGCACTCGGATAACGATTTCCTCCTGGCGTGGATTCCTGGACAAATGCATCAAGATAAATTTTCGATTGATTAAATAAGGGATATCTGGCGGCTACTTCTTCTGCTATTCTGTCCGCATCATTGATGTGGAGATTATTATCCTCATCATCGGCAACGAAGGCTAATCTTGTTCTCCAAGACCCTGCACTTCTTTCAGCATTATCATATCTAATTATCTTGTCAACTACGTTTTCTGCCTCTATAGCGTTTCTAACGATTAACCTACCTACAGCAACATCAAGATCTCCACGTAGCTGACCATCTTCGCCATCATCAAGTAATGCAAAATAGTCATCTGAAGGAAATGCGAGCAGAGGGTCTAAAGATTCCTTTGTTTCAAATGTAGGAATTAGGTTTTCATTCGGAAATTCTGATAATAAATATCTATAATCGTAGGAAGCATCTCCTAATAGGAGCACATATTTAAGACCGCTCTGGTTTCTGTAAAGGTCTCGTATATAATTTCTAATTGCCGTAGGATCCATTCTGCCTGCAGCATATTCATTGTATACCTCCTCTACAGATACCTGATATATGTTTATATTGTTGTAATTAGACCTATGCTGTGTAAATTTGGATGCCACATCTTTTAAGGCTTCTGGAGAGATAACAAGCATGTCAAGATCATCAATCTCTGAGATGGCTTGATTCTCGATTGGTCTTGCGGAAGAGGGTAGTGCCTGAGTTCTTGAAGGATCAAATACTGCAATTTCTTGAGGGTTTTTAGTATTTATACTTATTGAGACATTCTTTCCATTTACAGAATGTTTATTAAGAGATCTTACATTAAAAGGATCTGTAACATCCCATATATAGGCATCCATGCCGTTGGTTACTAAAAGCCCATCTTTAGAAACTTCTAAAGCCACGAGGTTGTTGATTTGAATAGTGCTTCCGGTAAAATCAATTGATGATCGTCCTTCTATTTGCAGGTAGTCCAACCACAATCGGGCTTCATTATCATTTTCTTTATGTTTAAGTTTAATTTCTTGGTCTGGCCTTATAAAATCTAATTGTAATTTCAATGAGGCTTTTCTTGCATAAATGGACTCTATGTTGCCAATATTTACCGGACTCATACTTTTCTCTACAGTATTATCATTGGAAGAAATATTAATTACTTCAGTCTGACTACTCCTATTGGCTATGGCTGCTTCTAAAACAACATATTCAAGATTCGTT
The DNA here is from genome assembly GCA_047634015.1 of Saprospiraceae bacterium. Taxonomy (GTDB): domain Bacteria; phylum Bacteroidota; class Bacteroidia; order Chitinophagales; family Saprospiraceae; genus JAJRXG01. The sequence continues at coordinate 26,482 of JBLIDB010000025.1, read as the reverse complement.
AGTCTTTTAGGAAGAAATGAGCTAAGTATAATTTCTTCCATATTACTCAATTCTGCTCCGAACCATTCTTGTCCTGAGCCTTGATGAGAGTTAGAGGCTCCTAATAGATTAGTCTTGTCTTCATGATGAATAGCGCGGTATACATATTGCGAACTTAGGCTGATCGGGCTCATGAGAACCGTGTCCTTTAAGCTCATTCTCGGTTCAGGAGAGATTTTTAGAATTACGTACGCCTCTGAAGTATAAGGATTTTCTGTAAAATCATAGGTGTCGCTTACCGTATCATATTGCCACTTCGAAGATCCTTCGGCATAGAATAAAATTTTATCTGCTTGATCTAATATTCCATTTCCTTCTTCTATAGTATAAGATGGAATCTCTGTTAGCCTTTCGGTTTCGCTCCAAATACTTGATTCATTGAGAGCGCCTCCAGGAATGCCATAGATTTTTAGGTTGCTGATATTAATACTTCCTAATTCAATACCAAGGGATTGATTTAACCAGGCACCATTGATCTCATAAATGCCTGTTGATCCAATTTCGAGTTTGAAACATAAGCCATCGCTTAGTACACCTCCAGCACCCAAAGATGTTAGGCTAATAATGAACCAAAGGGAGCATGTTGATATTACTCTTATGAGATAAGACATAAAAATCTGTTAAATCGCCGACTTATATTATTCAAATGTACTTGATGTATGCAACAACGCACTAATATTCGTTATTATTGAAATTGAAGATTAGACCTTGAGAAGACTACAATACATATTTATGGTTTTTTGTTGTGTCCTCTGCGCGAACGCGTTAGATGGCCAAGATCCAGTATTTAGTCAGTTTTATAATGCTCCTATTCAACTAAACCCCGGACTAGTCGGCTTGTCTAACAGTGGAAGGGTTGCGGTAAATTATCGGAATCAATGGACGGGGTGGCCACAAGCATACAGTACCTATGCTGCTTCATACGATCAATACTTTGATGAGATGAATAGTGGATTCGGGATGCAAATCCTAAGTGATAATGCAGGAGATGGTATTTTAAAGACGACGAAGATCAGTGGAGTTTATGCCTATCATTTACAATTAAATAAACATTGGCAAGCGAGAATAGGGCTGGAAGCAGGACTTATTCAGACAATTTTAAATTGGGATAAGCTTGTATTCGGAGATCAGATCGTTCCTGAAATACTTAATGGAAGTCTCGGCGGCACAGTGATTCCTTCCATAGAAATTCGTCCTGATCAATTGACAAATAGGGTTTTCGATTTTAGTGTTGGTGGCTTATTGTATAGTGATCAATACTACGTGGGGATTGCGCTAAAGCACCTTACAAGCCCCAATAATAGCTTCGGTGAAAATCCTCAAGGAGGTTTTGCTGGTTTGCCAGCCAGATTTACAATTCATGGAGGAATGCAGATTGATTTAGATGGCTACAATAATGAAGGTTTTGGCTCGTTTATTGCTCCGAGTATTCTCTATACGAGACAAGCAGGATTAAGCCAACTGAATGCAGGAGCTTTGTACAATCGCGAAAATGTTTTTGGAGGAATCTGGTTGCGACATGATTTGTCAAATTTAGACGCCGCAATTATATCCGTAGGTTTGAGGACTGAATGGCTTAAGTTAAGCTATAGTTTCGATCTTACATTGAGTAGCGCACAGATTTCTCGCACCTCGGGTAGCCACGAAATTGGAGTGGTTATGATCATCGGAGGGGAGAAAAATAAAAAATCTCAAATAGAAGACTGCTTTAGTATATTTAGATAGCCGATTCCTGCGTTCACATCTGCAGAAACAGAAATATACTTTCCAACGTAGGGGTTACTACCTTCGGAAATAGTCTTTTGAATGAATTTTGGTCTAATAAGCCGATAAATACCCAATATGAATTTTAGAGTTCTTTTAGTTTTAGTTGCAGTGAGCCTTTTGGCATCCTGTAATATCTTAGGAAAGAAAGGATCTGGTGACGACCGTTCTTCAACCACTGGTTGGAAGTATAATGATACTGAGTACGGCGGATTTGAAAATCTGGATTATGAAGGTCAGATAAATGTCCCTAATATGGTTCTTGTCCCAGGTGGAACTTTTACAATGGGACAAACAGGTGAAGATGTTACCTATGAGTGGAATAATATCCCTAGGAGAGTAACAGTGTCATCGTTCTATATGGATGAAACTGAGATTTCTAATATCAACTGGAGAGAATATGTATTCTGGCTTGAAACGAGATATGAGTCATTTCCAGAAGTTGCAGAGAATGCACTACCAGATGAGAAGGTCTGGTTAGATGAATTGTCTTATAATGATCCATTAGTGGAAACATATTTTCGACATCCAGCGTACGATGAATATCCAGTAGTTGGTGTTAGTTGGGATCAAGCTCAAGGATATTGCAAGTGGAGAACAGATCGTGTCAACGAGATGATACTTATTGAAAAAGGAGTCTTAAATCCTACGCCGGATCAGAAAGATGCAGATGTGTTTACTACAGATACATACCTAGCAGGGCAATATGATGGAAATGTAAGAAAGAATCTTCCAGATATCAGAACTGGCGGCGAGAGATCGGTAAAATATGAGGATGGTATTATGGTTCCTTCATTCAGATTGCCTACGGAGGCAGAATGGGAATATGCCGCTCTTTCTCTAAAGGGGAATCATGAGAACCCTCAGGATGAAATCATCTCTGAAAGAAAGATCTATCCTTGGTCAGGAAAGTCTGCGCGATACCAGAAACATAATAAGGAGCAGGGTCGTATGTTGGCAAACTTCAAAAGAGGTCGTGGAGATTATATGGGAACAGCAGGTAATTTAAATGATAATGCCTCAACTACTGCCCCTGTAAGATCATTTATTCCAAATGATTTTGGTCTTTACAATATGGCAGGTAATGTGTCGGAGTGGGTAGAAGATGTATACCGCCCGCTTACAAGTACTACATTGAGAGATGCGGAGAATCACGATTTGAATCCTTTTAGAGGAAATGAATTCAAAGAAGTATTGAAGGATGAATACGGAAATTATCTTGAGAAAGATAGCTTGGGACGTTTGAAATATAGAACGGTAAAAGATGAAGAGCTTGTAGATAGAGAGAATTACCGTAGTGCGGATGCAAGGGATTATCATGATGGTGATGATGAATTTGTAAAATACGAATCTGGAAAATATACACTTATCAATGATAAGTCGAGAGTGACCAAAGGAGGTTCTTGGGCTGATAGATTGTATTGGTTGTCTCCTGGAACTAGAAGATTCAAGGATCAAGATAAGTCTGATAGAACAATTGGATTCCGTTGTGCGATGACACGTGTCGGAGGTCCTACTGGTAACGATGATATGGGAGGTAATATTTTCAAAGAAAAACCACGAAAAGTTAAGCGATCTTATAAATAAGATTGTTTCCTTAAAATATTAAAAAAGTCCTTGTATGTTCATGCAAGGACTTTTTTAATGAAATGAAATAAGGGTTTGAATGAGTAACCATGAATAACTTTTTGCTTATGAGTTGCTTTTCTAAACTTGTTGAATTCTCTAATCGTTTCAATAACGAAAAATGCGAATCGAGGAGCTGTATAATATCTTTCTATCAAGTGATGGCGTATCTATAGATACAAGGTCTATCCAATCTGGACAATTGTTCTTTGCTTTGAAAGGGCGGACTTTTGATGGGAATCAAAAAGCTCAAGAAGCTATTGAAAGAGGCGCAGCATATTCTATTGTAGATGATGCATCCGTAGTAGAAAACGATAAATATATTTTAGTTACCAATGTTCTTAGTAGTCTACAAAAATTAGCAAATTTTCATAGAAAGAATATTAATGTTCCAGTATTAGGAATTACCGGTTCTAATGGGAAAACTACAACTAAAGAACTTATCCGAGAAGTGCTAAGCACCCGTAATAAGGTGGCTTGTACCAAAGGGAATTATAATAATCATATTGGTCTTCCACTGACTCTACTTAACGAGTCCAAAGATGCGGATATATGGATTTTGGAAATGGGAACTAATGCCCCCGGAAACATTCAAGAGTTGTGTGATATTGGGAATCCTACTTTGGGAATTATTACGAATATTGGCTTAGCTCATTTAGAGCAATTAATAGATCAAGAAGGGGTCTATAAAGAGAAAAGTACGTTGTTTGACTCTGTGAGTAATGCAAATGGAGTTCTTTTCGTCAATGAGGAGGACCCTTGGTTAGGATATTACAAAAAAGTTAAAAACACGATCTACTACTCTTCAACTCAGATTGATGCATTAAAGATCAATGTTACTACAGACCAAGAGAGCTGCTTAAAGTTGGAAATTCATAATGTAGAGGAGATAATCGAAATTCAGTCTCATCTAACAGGGAATTATAATATTCAGAATATATCAGCTGCGATTGCTGTCGGCCAATATTTTGAAATTCCGCTGCGAGTGATTTGTAATGCTATTAGTAATTATAGACCGACTAATATGCGCTCTGAGTTGAAAGAGACAGAAAAAAATATACTTTTTATAGATGCCTATAATGCGAACCCTTCGAGCATGAGAGAAAGTGTTCTTTCTCATTTGGCGAAGAAAAAAGAGGATTTGGTATTTATATTAGGAGATATGTTAGAATTAGGAGATAGCGCAATAGTGTATCACGAGTCGATTCTTGAGCTTCTTAAAACCGAGGATGTGAATGTCATAACAGTGGGTCCAATTTTCTCTTCATGTGCCAACAAAATTGACCAGAGATTTGATACCGTCGAATCATTGCTAATGTCAGATTTGTTAAACAATCTTGAAAATCGCCAGATCCTGATAAAGGGATCAAGAGGGATTTACTTGGAAAAAGTAATTCCTTTTCTTTAGAAGATTATTGAAAGTGAAATCGTGTTATCTAAACGCGTGACAATAAAGACGTTATGCGATCTGAAATGTCATTTTGGCATGCAGCCTCATAGTCTTCTTTAGAACATGCCAAGCGCACTGGCTTGCCTGCACTTTCGATATAAACTTCTACCCACCATCTTCCGGTTCTTTGGTGTTCTATAAATGTTAACTCACCTGCTATAGCGTCGGGAATAATAGTATATGTATTTTCAGAGTTTACTTGTTCTAATTCTCTCTGTCTAAGGAGAAATCCGTCCATGATATACCAGATGAGCATTGCAACATTGCGGGCAGCAATACCATGAATATCAGAGTTTTCATTGTATCCTGAAATAGTAATCGCTTTAAGCTTGGTTGAAGCACCGACAAATTTAGCTATTTGACAAAGTTCTTCTATACTTAGACCCGCGCTACTTGGTGAGGATGACCCGGGAAGATCTCCTAGGCGAAGTACATTTAGGTTTATATCTACGTAATCTGCGTTCCTTAATAATACTTCAGCAGTATCAATTGATTCATGAATCTGACCCAGTCGAAGGTGTTTATCTGTATCCCAGATCCAATCATTGCTCATCAAGTGTCCTTGAAGTCCTATACAGTGATAATTATAAAGGGATTCACTAAGGCGACTACATATAAACTTCGGGCTATGAAAATGCTCGATAAGATTTGAATCGATTGTTTTGCTAATTGTAGGGTGCATAAGCACTATAGGGAGATAGCTTCCCTCTTCAACTAAATCAGTAATAACATTTGTAGTATCCGGCAGAAGGGCAGCTAAAAGGTCACCCATATCTATCAATTTATCCTGAAATAGTGCGGTATTATATTGCTTTAAAAACCTCCTGATTTTATCACCTCCTGAAGGAAATCCAATAAGGCCCATCCGTGAAGAAGCGTGTTCATTATCCTTTTTTTGTAATTCTAAGGCTATTTCAGGTAGTTCAAATATGCTATTCTCCATCGCCCAAAGATATGCTGAAATATTTTAATGTCTTAAAAGATAAATATTTTTCTTAATATGTAATCTATTTGTACCTTAGCGTTTAATATATTATTATTTTTGCGAATGTGACATTTTCTGAGATTACTTATTGATCACTTCGATGAATAAATAGAGAACCTTAAGTGATTTAATTAAGATGAAAGCCTCATAATGACTTTTAAGATAAACAGATTATTATTTCTTGTCATGTTTGTATCTGCGATACCACTTTACGGGCAGGATGGTCCAGATTCCGATGCTGTTGATACGGAATCGGATGCTGAAGTTACAAGTCCTTGGTTGGCTCTGGTTATAACGGATGAAATGACTAAAGACCCCGAGCAAAATCGTCAATGGAGATTGGGTCAATATAAATATTCTGCGCAGCCTAAGAATATGTGGGAATTGGGAATTCATTCAGGTCACTTCTTTATCGATGGAGATGTCGATACAAGAGCTCCAGGCGGTTTAGGTGTAGGTCTTCATTTGCGAAAAGCACTTACATATTTCACCTCTATTAGATTTGATGGGTTTTATGGACAGGCGAAAGGACTTGAATCACAACCTTGGCGCCATCGCTCTTTTGGTGGAGGACTTGTAGAGTCCAATAATGAATTCCAAGGATGGGAGTCGTACAACGGAGATAATCAAAATGCTACGTCTTGGTTTCCTTCATACAAGACCTCTTATTATTATGGTGCTGTTCAGTTGATTTTTAATATTGGCAATGTGCTCTTTCATAAAGAGCGTAATAAATGGAATACTTACGTAGCCTTTGGAGCTGGACTCAATCATCATAATACTCAGCTGGATCTTGTAGGGGCAGATGGATCGCCTTATGAGGCATTGAGAGAAAGAACAGACTGGTCCCGTACATTATTCAATACTACTGCTGGCCGAAAAGATATACGGACTACATTGGATGGGATATACGATGGAGTCTATGAGACTGATGGTTTCAAAAAGGAAGGAATATTTAGATTTGGCGACGATTTCAATGTTCATGTTGTCTTGACAGGATCTGTTGGTGTCTCTCGAAAAATATCCAGAAGAATAAATTTGGGATTTGAGCACCAAGTAATGGTAACGGATAATGATTATCTCGATGGCATAAAATTTAGAACGGCTACAGATCAGTCGAATAACTTGGATATAGGACATTATACGAACCTCAGACTTGGTTTGAATATGGGTAATTTCGATAAGAGAATTGAGCCTTTATATTGGGTGAACCCTATGGAAACGATCGTAAGTGATGTTGCAGAATTAAAGTCACGTCCTCGATTTGAATGGGAAGATGAAGATAATGATGGTGTACTTGATCTTATAGATCAAGAATTGGATACACCTGAAGGATGCCTGGTAGATACCAAAGGAGTTACTCTTGATAGTGATGGTGATGGAGTGGTAGATTGCAGAGATAGAGAACCTTATAGCCCGCCAGGATATCCTGTGGATGAGAATGGAGTCGCTCAAATAGATGATGAGGCACTTCAGATTATTACTGAACAAGATGTTATAACGATTATAAAGAATAACTGTAGTGCTTGTCAGAACGTAGGATACGGGGTGCAAACAGGGCCTGGAGGAAGAGATGGAGTGAATGGACAAGGAGTATTGTCGGAGACATCAGCTGTTGATGGGAAAAACGGCGTAACTGGTAATGTAGGAACAACAATAGGAGGAGTTACTTCTAATGCCCCAACATACGGAACAATAACGCATACAGGTTGTGGTAATTGGTTCTTGCCTATGATACATTATGACTTAGATAAGTATGCTATTAGACCAGAGAGTTATGTTTCATTACATCAGATTGCTAACGTAATGAGAAAGTGTGGGGAATTGTGCGTAACAGCGCATGGGCATACAGATGTTCGGAATTCTAATAATTATAACCGAGTTTTATCTTACAATAGAGCTAAAGAGGCTGTTGATTATTTAGTTTCTGCTTACGGAATAGATCGGTCGAGATTAAAATTGATGTACGGAGGAGAAGAAAGTCCGCTAATTCCCAATCTACAGTCAAATCATTATACTACGGATTTACAAGAGCAGATGCAATTTATAAATCGTAGAGTAGAATTCAGCGCTTGCGAAGCAACAGATATGGATATGTCAAGACCAGAGGGTCGTAACGCAGGAGTGAAGTCTTTAGGTTCTTCTCGACCTGGATCCAAGTATGATCCGGCTGGCGTAAAAGGAAATAAAAATGCAGGATACTAACGATATAGAGTAGGAATTATAGTAGTTAGAAAGTGTTTATTTGAGAAAAGACCTCGACATTGTCGGGGCCTTTTTCTATTATGTCTGATTTATAGCTTTTATCCTATAATGATTGCCTTGATTCTTAAATTCATCCTTTATTGTAAGGAGGTGTAATTTAAGTTTTAGATCTATGATAAAAAAGGGAACGGAAACCACATTAATTATGCAGTCCTGAAACCAGAATCTATTCAAATTTTATCGAATTCAAAAAGGATCGGCCTTATTCTTACACGAGCATTAAGAGTGGATTTTCCAAGAAACTTTTTACCGTCTTTAAGAACGCTGCTCCAGAAGCCCCATCTACAACTCTATGATCGCAGGATAAAGTAATCTTCATTATATTCCCAATAGCAAGCTTTCCATCTTTTACAATAGGTTTCTCCATAATTGATCCTACCGCAAGAATGCAAGAATCTGGGGGATTGATTATGGCTGTAAATTCTTCAATGCCAAAATTTCCAAGATTCGAAATGGTGAATGTATTTCCTTGCATTTCATCCGGCTTGAGTCTTTTTTCTCTCGCTCTTCCTGCTTTTTCTCGAACTTCTTCGCTGATCACGTGCATCGGCTTATAGTCAGCATTGTTTATTACTGGAACTAATAAGCCTTCTCCAACTGCTACTGCGACTCCCATATTTACATCTCCATGCTGTATAATAGCATCTCCAGTCCAACTCGCATTGATCATAGGATGTTGCCGCAATGCGAGAGCGCATGCTTTTATAATAATGTCATTGAATGAAATTTTGAATTGACCTTGAGCCTTAATTTCATTACGCGCAGCAATCGACCTTTCCATATTTATTTCTACCGTAAGGTAGAAGTGAGGTGCTGTAAACTTACTCTCACCGAGTCTTCGTGCAATCGCTTTGCGCATCTGGCTTACAGGAATAGAAACATCTTGCCCTGAGGGTATTGCCACGGACTTAGAAGCTGGACTTGAACTTGATGTGTTTGCCCCGCTTTTTATTGCTTGTTCTACATCTTGCTTTACGATACGACCACCATCTCCGGATCCGCTAACATTAGCAAGGTTTATATTATTCTCTTTTGCAATGGATTTAGCCAAAGGAGATGCTTTTATTCTATCATCTCCTGATGAAACTGTTCCTTGTGACGTAGATTCGGCGCTCGCTTCAGCAGGCTGGGAACTTGACTCTGTGCTTACACTTGCTTCTGTTGCATTGGGTTCCGTCTCTGATGAATCTGATTCTCCACCTCCAGCACTGGCTAAAATAGCATTAATATCTTCATCTTTATTGCCTATAACCGCTATGATACCGTCAACTGCAACCAGACCTTCCTGAATTCCTATATGTAATAAAGTTCCTTCAAAGAAACTTTCAAGATCCATAGTTGCCTTATCAGTCTCGACTTCAGCTAATATATCACCAGGTGAAACTGGATCTCCTACTTTTTTTAGCCAAGCAATGATATTTCCCTCCTCCATCGTATCACTGAGGCGAGGCATGCGAATGATTTCTGCCATTTTCTTCCTTTTTCTAAATGAATTGCCAAAATACTCAGAATGTTGTATTTGGCCTATCTCCTTACGGATAATGTAATTGGATAAAGAAATATTTATTCTTTATCACTCCAAGTTTGTCATAAAAGTGAACACAAATTTGGAAAAAACGTTTATTCTGGGCTCTCGGCTTTCATCTGTGGAAAGAATAACACATCTTGGATTGATTTACTATTCGTCATAATCATTGCAAGCCTATCCATTCCGATTCCAACACCAGCCGTTGGAGGCATTCCATATTCCAACGCTCTTAAGAAGTCTTCGTCGAGAACCATCGCCTCATCATCGCCTCTCTTACCAAGTTCGAGCTGAGCCATAAATCTTTCTCTTTGATCAATAGGATCATTTAGTTCTGAGAATGCATTACTTATTTCTTTACCGTTGCATATAGCTTCGAATCTTTCTACGAGACCTTCCTTCGTCCTATGTTTCTTGGCGAGGGGAGACATTTCTACTGGATAGTCAGTAATAAATGTTGGCTGGATTAAATGCGACTCGCACTTTTCACCAAATATTTCATCTATTATTTTACCTCTCGCCATGCTCGGATCCAAACCTACTTCCATATCCTTCGCAGCAGCCCTCATTTCTTCCTCATTCATTTCAGAAATATCCATTCCTGTAAATTCCTCTATGGCTCCAAACATTGTGTAGCGTTTCCAAGGTCGCTGAAAGTTGATAACATTATCGCCTACTTGAACTTCGGTGGAGCCGGTGACGTCTATTGCCACTTTTTCTATCATTTCTTCCACTGTGTTCATCATCCATTCGTAGTCCTTATATGCTACATAGAGCTCTATTTGAGTGAATTCTGGATTATGGAATCTACTCATTCCCTCATTACGGAAATCCTTACTGAATTCATAAACACCGTCAAATCCCCCAACAATCAATCGCTTTAGATAGAGCTCATTTGCTATGCGCAGATAAAGCGACATATCTAAAGTGTTGTGGTGCGTTTTGAAGGGTCTTGCAGCAGCACCTCCATATATTGGCTGTAGGATCGGAGTTTCTACTTCGAGATATCCTTTTTCATTTAGGAATTCTCTGATGCTATTATACATCTTAGTACGCTTAATAAAAGCATCTTTTACTTCAGTATTAACTACTAAATCCGCATATCGTTGGCGATATCGGAATTCTGGATCGGTTACAGCATCATGTACTACACCATCAGCATCTTTTTTGACGATGGGAAGTGGCTTAAGTGATTTGGAAAGGAGGGTTAGCTCTTTAACATGCAAGGTTAATTCTCCCGTTCGGGTAAGGAATAGAAATCCGCTGACTCCTATGAAATCTCCTATATCGAGTAATTTTTTAAATAGCGTGTTATATAGTGTTTTATCCTCGCCTGGGCAGATTTCATCGCGATTCACATAGATCTGTATGCGTCCAGAACTATCTTGTAATTCAGCGAAAGAGGCTTTACCCATGATCCTCTTCATCATAAGACGTCCTGCGAGAACAATCTCCGTATACGTTCCAGCAGTATCTTCAGTAAAACCATCAACTAACTGTTTGGTGGACGAATTAACAGGGAATTCACTGCTAGGATAAGGTTCGATTCCTAAGTTTCTGATCTGTTCCAGATTGTCACGTCTAATTAATTCCTGTTCGTTGAGAGACATATGAGAATGATGTTGATTAAAATAAGGCGCGAAATTAGGGATATCTGTGGACTAAGGAGTAGAAGTGATTTAAAAATTAAACAAGATGCCTGCAAACAACTCATTGATTGTCAGAGACTTTATCTTTTTTTATTTCATAGCTATGGAAATAAAAAGAAAAAAAGAGCTTCGTACTGGCGATCAAGCAGTTATTCTCGTGAATCAGCCCAGATCTTAATTCGCTTTTACAATATTCATACTTCTCTGAGCCTTTTATAAGTAATTAAAATTCTTAATATATTTCCTACGGATAGGGGAAAGTGGCTTGAATATTGTCTTTAGAATACGCAGCATGATTTCACATATGAACCGAATAACCCCAATACTAATTTCTCTGCTCTTCTGCTCCTTGATGGGGCATGGGCAGAGCTTCGAACCCATCGATAGTATCGACTGGAGTATTGCAGGTGATGGAGCCCGATCTGGTGTCACACCAGGCTTTGGATATACATGGACAGCAGCAACGCCAGCAGCAGACCCAGATGGAGCAGGAATATTTGCGGTACAAGGAGGTACTTTCCGTATAGAAGATGCCGAAGGAACAGAAGGATGTGATTGTGATTTTGAGGTTTCTACTAATTGTGGAAAAAATGATAATACAATATTTATTCCTGCGGCAGTAGTTATGGGCTATTGTAAGATAAGAGTGAGTATGACAGTTACTACTTCAGGTAATCTGGATTGTGGAGGAACTTCCGATCAATTAATCCCAGGTACATGTCCTTCAGATATTGATGCCACATGGGCCGGAACTGATGCGATGTCTATTAAAGTAAGTGGTTCAGCTTTGGTAGATACTGATGGACATGATATTTGTGGAGAACAAGGTATTGGCTTTGTAGAGCTTACTGTTGATGTAAGTCCTGTAGATGCAATATCACTTTTTATAACTGGGGGAACGCAAAACAGCGATGAGTTTTATGCTATCAGTAATATCGTAATAGAAGGCGTAAGAAGAGATATTAATGATCTTAACCTTACGCTTACAACACAGCCGAGAATAAATAATAGTAATATTATTTGCGAGAATAATGGGACACCCCTAAAATTTCAGGTAGCAGCGAGTGCTAATAATGCAACATTTCAATGGACGGGCCCTAACGCTTGGATATCTTCAGATGCCAGTCCGGAAATACTTAATTACGATCCTACTTGGAGCGGAACATATAGAGTTACTGTTACAGATCGCTTTTCATGCCCTATTATGGATGAGATCGACGTGACGATCCTTGCATGGGATGATGCCAACTGTAGGCCCCAAGCTTTGTTTTCTAATTTATTCCCTACTCAATGTTCGGATTTTACACTTCCATCAATGGATGATGTCGGAGTTCCTGGGACATGGGCGCCATCAAATGATCTTAGCTTCTTTGCTGATAGTACTTTAACATTTACATTCACACCTAGTGAACCAGCAATTGGAGAGTATTCTCAAGAGATGAAGGTATTTGATATATCAGAATCAAATAGGCCAGCAATTCAACCAACTGATAGGGATAGAACTATATTTTGTACCGCAGCATCAGATCAGGTTGACTTGATTGAGTTGTTTAATATGAACCTGGACTATACTATTACTGTAACGGGAGATAAAGCATTATTCGATAAAATAACAACGGGCCAAAGTATAAATAGCGTAGAACAAGAATACAGAACGTTTTCTTTTTTAGGAGTAGATCCTGGACCTTATGAATTCTTTGTAGAGGCGGTAGCTAATTGCCAAACTGCAGAACCGATATTAATTCCTTTAAGCATAACAGTAGTAGATCAAAATCCAGTTATTCTAAACGCAAGTCTGTGCTCGGGGGATTATATAGATACCCTAGGTTTTAGAATATTGGGTGATACGATAATAATGACCGGTGGGGCCTGTGATACAGTAGTCCGAGCAACAATAAGTAAATTACTACATGGAGTAAGACCCGCAAGTTCACCTCACCCAACAGGCTCACAAATCAGTAACTGCGGAAATGTTTTTTACTTCTATGGAGACGAATTTCAAGGAAGTAGTCAAGGTGTCTTTGTGTCTGCAACCAGAGATGAGGCTCCTCCTAGAGGCCCAGATTTTGATACTATATTTTATACCTCCTATAATGGGCCGTTTACATTACCTTACCCAGCTTCTAATGGTTGTGATAGTATAATCACACTTGATTTGGTGGTTCCTGATTCTATCATTACACCAATAGATACGTTTATATGTGCTGGATCTGAATTGGTATTAAATGCTGATAGACTTACTACAGCTGGAATTTATGATGTAATATATTTTGCAGCTAATGGTTGTGATAGTATTGTTAGAGTGAATCTGGAAGTTATTCAACCCGAGGTAACGGACGTTGATATTGTACTTTGTCCAGGAGAGACAATTCTTGTCTTTAATAATTCATTCGGAAATAGTTCAGATAGAGAAATAACAGAGACAGAGTTTTTTACGCTGGTGGGAACATCATCAAGGGGATGTGATAGTACTATCAACCTTACACTAACACAAGTATCAGTTGGTCCACCGACATTAATTGAAGCGATTTGTTTTGGTGAAAACGTCCAAGTAGGTAATAGTATCTATACTGAATCTGGATTTTATGCAGATACTTTATCTTCTTCATTTGGTTGTGATAGCATCGTAAGACTTGACCTAGACGTGAGACCACAATATATCAATGATTTAGCACTAACAATATGCACTGATGGATCTATTACCGTGGGAGATAGTGTCATAACAGAAGTAGGGTTCTATGCAATTACAATTTCAAGTGTTGATGGTTGTGATAGCTTACTGAATGTAACATTAAGTATTGGAGATGCTTTCATCACACCATTGAATGTGAGAATATGTAGCGGGGATGAATTCATAGTTGGTAATTCGACTTACAATTCCTCTGGCAGCTACTCAGATACTATACAGTCATTTGCTGGATGTGATAGTATTATTAATTTGGAATTGTTTGTTTTAGAAGTTCAACGAACACAGTTGGATACGACTATTTGTGCGGGCGAGACTTTGGAATTAGATGGAAATATGTTTTCAACGAGTATCATGGATTCTGTAACAATTCTTTCTTCAGAAGGCTGTGATAGCATTATCATTGATTTCAACCTTACGGTCTTAAATGAAATAAATACGGTTACAAATCATAATATTTGCCCAGGAGAATCCATTCGAGTCGGTACAAGTACTTACGATATGGCGGGTACATACATGGATACTATAATTGCTTCAACCGGATGCGACAGTATTATACGATCCATCGTTTCGGCCAGAGATTCCATAATAGTTACATTAAACCAGCAGATATGTAATGGGGGATCATTTACTGTAGGATCATCTAATTATTCTGCAGCTGGAGATTATCAGGATATCTTGCTGTCCAATACTGGATGTGATAGTATCGTAATGCTCTCTTTAGAAGTAGTTGATCAAATTGAAACCAACATAGTTGTGACTATTTGTATAGGCGAATCCTATGGATTCGATGGACAAGATTTGACTGCTTCGGGACAATATTTAGATACCTTATCTTCTAATTTGGGCTGCGATAGTATTGTTACTTTGGACCTTACAGTAGCTCCAGAATTAGCAATAATAATAGAAAATATAATTGGATCATGTGAAGGTGTAGCTAATGGGGCTTTCATAATTCGAGATATCTCAGGGGCCACACCGCCTTTCGCTGTATCAGGATTACCTGACATCTCTACGATTGACATGTTACCATTTACAGTTACTGGCCTTAATCCACAAACATATTCTATTGACATAGCCGATGCTAATGGATGTACAGCTACTATAGATGTAGTGATTACTGAGGATAGAAACTCGGCGGTCACCATAAATGCAACCACAATTGATCCTACAGGACTATACGAACTATCATTAGAAGTTAACGGAACGATAGGTAGCATCGCTTGGGATAATATCCCTGGATTGTCTTGTTATGAGTGTATCGATCCTATGGCGGATATTCTTGAGAGAACCACTTTTAGAGTAGTCGTGACAGATGTGGATGGTTGTATTAGTATGGCTGAGATTACATTAGATGTCAATGGCATCGGAAATATCTATGTTCCGAATATTTTCAACCCAGAGAGTAGGATTGGTAACCATAGATTCTTTATCCAAGGGGAAGACGATAGTGAGGCCATTTATGACCTCCAGATCTATGATAGATGGGGGAGTTTAATTTTTGGAACTATAGGAGCCACTCTTAGTGATCCGGATTTTGGTTGGGATGGAACAATGGGAGGAAGGAGGCTCAATGCCGATGTATATATCTATTCAGGACGGGTTTATGATGTAAATGGTTCTGTACAACTTATAAATGGGGATCTGACAATGCTCAAATAAGCTTTATAAATATCCTGATAATTAGAACTTTAGACTATCTAATAGCTTTAATGAAGGATGCTCAAAATTGCTTATTCGCCACTCTACAAATATCAACTTCCTGAGGGACATAGATTCCCCATGGTCAAGTATGAATTGATTGCAGAACAATTGTTGTATGAAGGTTTGGTGGAGAAGCATTCTTTCTTTCAACCTGACAAATTGAAAGATCAGGATATTCTATTAACTCATACCAAAGAGTATCTCAACAAACTTCATAAATTAGAATTGGGTAGGAAGGAAGCCCGTGCTATAGGTTTTCCTATTTCTAAAGCTTTAATCGATCGCGGAAAGCACATTGCCAATGGAACATTGGTATGTGCTAATCATGCTATAGAAGATGGAGTTTCCTTGAACGTAGCTGGGGGCACGCATCATTCTTTTGACGATCATGGAGAAGGCTTTTGTGTATTTAATGATATTGCTATAGCCGCTAATGTCTTATTGCATCGAAAAGTAGTTGAGCGTATTTTAATTGTTGATTTAGATGTTCATCAAGGGAATGGGACGGCTTCTATATTTCGTGAGCATACTGAAGTTTTCACCTTCAGTATGCATGGTGCAAATAATTATCCAATTAGAAAGACGAAATCAGACCTTGATGTAGGTTTGCCAGATGGCACAGATGATAAAGAATATTTGACTGCTTTAGAGAAGTTTTTGCCAGAGGTGATTCAAAAGTCAAATCCAGACCTTATTTTTTATCTCGCAGGAGTTGATGTCTTAATAACTGATAAATTGGGTAAGCTTTCCATGACTCGTGAAGGAGTAAAGAGACGCGATGCCATTGTAATGAATCACTGTAAATCTCAGGCCATACCGCTGGTAATTACTATGGGTGGCGGATATTCTCCAAAGTTGGTTGATATTGTAGAAGCGCATTGTAATACCTTTCGACTTGCACAAGAAATGTACTTTTAACCTTGAATGGATATAAGTTTGTACATCGAGACACAATTCTTGCTAAGCACTGATTGATTTGGATAAGAAAATCGCAACATATGTAGAAGTCTTGCTTCCGTTGGCTATTCCGCAAACGTATACCTATGCAGTCCCTTTAGAATTAGTAGAAAGAATAGGATTTGGCCTCCGTGTTGAAGTACCAATAAAGAATAAACTCTTATCTGGCTTAATCGCTGGAATTCATCAAGAAAAACCAATCTCCAAAACTAGGAATATTATCTCAATACTTGATGATCAGCCAATTATCCAAGAAGTACAATTTGATTTTTGGATATGGATAGCTTCCTACTACTTATGTCATTTAGGAGAAGTGATGTCAGTAGCATTACCCGGAGGACTAAAGCTATCAAGTGAGACAATGTTTGTATTTCATCCTGATACGGATTTGAGCACCTTGGATCTTACGGACGACGAGCACTTAGTGGCCGGAGCATTATCTATCCAACATGAGATGAATATTGGCCTTATTCAAGATATTCTTGATAAGAAAACTGTACTTCCTCTTATTAAGCGATTGATGCAGAAGAGAGTTATCTCAGTAAAAGAGGAACTCCGGTCCAAGTACAAAGTGCTCATGGAAGACTATGTGGCTTTCATTGAACCTTTTGATAAGCAGATCGAAGATGCCTTGGCGTTAACAAGTCGATCGGAAAAGCAATCTCGTGCCATTTTGGGTCTTGGGGCATTATCACGAAAGACTAAACATGTAGCCAAAAAGGCGCTTTATGAAATGTCTCTAATTGACAGTGCAATAATTAGGGCATTAGAAAAGAAAGGAATTATATCCGTCTACCAGCAAGAGATAAGTAGAATTGGACTTGAAGATGAAGGTGCTGATTATAAGTTATTTCCACTAAGCTCTTCCCAGCAAAAAGCACATCAACTAATAAGAGAACATCATGCTAATAACAAGGTAACCTTGCTGCATGGGATTACTGGAAGTGGCAAGACGCGTATCTATGTTGAGCTGATTTTAGAAGCGTTAGCTGAAGGTGGCCAAGTATTACTTCTTCTTCCTGAAATAGCACTGACATCTCAGATAGTAGAAAGGTTGAATACCCAGATCGGCGATATGTTGCATGTCTATCATAGCAAAATCAACGATCAGCAGAAAGTTGAAATTTGGAATACGGCAATGTATGCCAATAAGTTATTTGTCGGTGCGCGGTCGGCTTTGTTTCTTCCTTTTTCAGATTTGAAATTGATAATCGTAGATGAAGAACATGATTCTTCATTCAAACAAAACGATCCTGCTCCAAGATATCATGGCCGTGATGCTGCTATTAAGCTCGCTCAACTTTACGGAGCTAAGGTGGTCTTGGGAACGGCTACGCCTTCATTGGAATCAATGCATAATACGACTATAGGCAAATACGAGTACGTGCCACTTATGGAACGATATGGAGAAGCCATTCTTCCTATAGTCGAAATTATAGATTTAAAGGACGCTTATAAAAAAGGACTGGTAAAAGAACATTTCTCTCAGCAATTACTGGATGAGATTCAGGAAACTATCAAGCGTGGGGGTCAGATACTTTTATTCCAAAATCGTCGAGGGTTTGCTCCTGTGCTAAAATGCCAATTTTGCGCTTGGACGGCAGAGTGTCCTAATTGTGATGTGACGCTGACTTATCATCAACGCATCCAAGACCTCAAATGCCACTATTGCGGATATCGCCAAAGAAAAACAGATCAGTGTCCTGATTGTGGCAACCATGATCTTCAATTGTTAGGATCAGGTACGGAGCGAATCGAAGAAGTAATAGAACAGTTACTTCCTGGAGTAAGAGTGGCAAGATTCGATTACGATACCACCAGATCTAAAAAAAGCCAAGATAAAATTCTAACAGCTTTCCGAAATCAGGAGCTGGATATTTTGGTAGGCACTCAGATGATAACGAAAGGATTTGATTTTGAGAATATAGAATTAGTAGGGGTTATAAATGCAGATAGTTTGTTGTCTTATCCAGATTTTAGATCTGGGGAACGTTCGTTTCAATTGTTAATGCAAGTAGCAGGGAGAGCCGGTAGGAGGAAGAAGCAAGGAAGGGTACTTATCCAAGCATTTAGTACTGATCATCCTATTTTAAAAGAAGTTTTAAACGGAGATTTTAATCGATTCTATTCCAGAGAAGAAAAGGAAAGACAGGAATTTGTCTATCCTCCTCATTACTCTCTTGTTGCCATTTGGTTTCGACATCGCGATTTTACCAAGACCAAAATGGCAGCAGCTAAGTATGCTTCTTTAATAAAATCTAAAATAGGAAGGAGATTGCAAGGCCCAGTGGATCCTCCGGTGATAAGGGTAAGAAACCAATATCAGCAAGTAATCTATATCCGAATAGAAAAGGATGCCAAAAGCCTAAAGACAATCAAAGGGCTCATATTAGGAACCAAACTTAAACTACAACAGGATAAAGAGGTAAAGCAGGTTCGAGTTACTATAGATGTGGATCCATATTAGTTTCACTCTCGATTTAGCCCTCAATTCTCAATTGACTTCTGTATGAAACAAACCCGTTGCGTAGATAAGATTAAGGAGTCTTATTATTTATAAAGTGCGGTTCTGCAAGATGGGTCCTTAGCTCACTTAACTAAAGCATTACACTGGCAGGGTAACGGTCAAATATTCGACTCCTTCAAACCCCACAAAGTATTGATAGTTCATTTTTACTTTTGAAAAAATGAACCACTCTTTATGTGTTATTCAGATTTTTCAATAGTTTCGATAGATATTAAGGCGGCATAGTTTTCCACAAAAAAATGTTAGCTATAAAAGAAGCAAAATATGATGATAATGATTAATATGTTATACTAACAAATTAACAAAACCGTCCCACTTCGTGGGTACACATCAATTGCTCTACTCAGCCATCACATGTTTTGTTTGGAGTCGATAGAAACTGAATAAAATTTTGAATTCATTATTTTCTCTTAAACTGGTTTCGGTGAAGCGTGAATTCAGATAATAATCTGAAAATAGTAGGGGTGCAATACACTTAATTAGTATTTAAAAAAATATCCATTTACTTAACAAAGTCAAAAATAAAGATTGAACAGAGATGAAAAAACTAATTTTGATTATAATTTTAACAAGTATTTCAATGGTCTCGTATGCACAGACATTGATCTCAGGTAAAGTCTTGGATAAAGAGACAAATATGCCGCTCATTGGAGTGAGTGTTATCATTCAGGGGACAGCTACTGGTACAATATCTGATATTGATGGTAGCTATTCCCTTTCAAATGTAGCGACTGACGCAGTGCTTCAATTTTCATATATTGGATATTCCATGTCTGAATTTACTGTTGGAAATCAGACGATTATTGATGTCTTATTAGAAGAGAATAGTGAATTGCTTGGAGAGGTCGTAGTTACGGCCCTTAATATCGAAAGGGATAAAGCATCCCTTGGATATTCTATTACGCAGGTGTCTGCAGATAAAGTGAATGTCGCTCGTGAAAACAATGTAATGAACTCGCTACTGGGTAAGGTTTCTGGATTGCAGGTTACACAATCTAATACTGGTATTGATGGATCTAGCCGGATTCTACTAAGAGGGGTTACCACCATTAGCGGCAACAACAGACCTCTGGTGGTCATAGATGGAATACCAATGGGTAATGGAGCGGGTGGAGCAAGTGGCAGTGGTGGCATAGACCGTGGAGATGCGCTTTCCGATATAAATCCAGACGATATTGAGTCCATGACTGTACTCAAGGGAGCAGGTGCCGCTGCCGCGTATGGTTCTTTAGGGATAAATGGAGTTATCCTTGTCACTACCAAATCTGGAACAAAGAGAAATGGTATAGGCGTTTCTGTAAATTCAAATTATACGGTTACAGAGGTTGCTTTAACACCTGATTTTCAAAATGAATATGGCGCCGGAGCTTTTGGTGATTTTGCACCAGTCAATGCAGATGGAAGGCCGGTACTTGACTATCCTTTTTCATGGAGCTGGGGCCCGAAATTAGAAGGGCAAGATTATACAAATTGGTTAGGCGAGCAGGATTCCTATGTTCCGAGTACCAACAGAAATCCATACAGCGATTTTTTTGATTCAGGACACATTTTCTCCAATTCAGTAGCTTTTGAGGGTGGAGGAGATAAGGCTTCCTTCAGAATGTCGATGACAAATGAAGATGGACAGGGAATTATTAGCAATAATACTATCAGTAAGCAAACATTCAATTTAAGAGGATCCACCAAATTAAACGATAAGCTAAGTATTGACGCCAAGGTGTCTTATATAACCTCAAGAGTGGAGAATAGACCTCAGTTGGCTGAAGGGAGTGGGAATACCGCCCTGCAATTGTCATTAATGCCGAGAGAGATCCGATTAGAAGATGTTAGAAATAATACAATGAATGCCAACGGGGAAGAGATTAAGTGGAATTTGGATAATACCTTCAATAATCCGTATTGGGCACTCGATAATACTGGAAATATTGATAAGAAGGATCGAATCCAAGGCTTTCTTTCCGCGAAGTGGGCTGTGAACGATAAGTTTAATATTGTCGCCAAATCGGGTTTAGATTATACCATTATAGATTATACACGTTTTGGAGCAAGAGGTGCGCGCGCAGTAAGTAATGGTTTAGGGAATTATAATCATGACAAGCAGAATAGTAAGATTTGGAATTCAGATATATTAGCAACCTATAGAGAGTCTATTTCTGATGTAGACTTATCATTTAGTCTTGGTTCAAACTATAGAAATGATTTTGGCAGTTCATTGAGAGTCTCGGGCTTTGAGAGTAAAGCGCCTAATTTTTATAGAATCAGTAACTATACAAATACCTTCAGCAGCGAGGGGTTTTCTGAGAAGGCCATTACTTCCTATTACGCATTGGGCTCAGTAGGATACGGAGGATTTCTATATTTTGATGCCAACATTAGAAATGATAAATCTTCGGCCTTACCTCAAGCGAATAATTCTTATTGGTATCACTCAGAGAATGTGAGTCTTTTATTCTCCAAATTATTAGGAATTAAGGGCAAGGTTTTAAATCGAGGTAAAATTAGAGGCTCGTTTGCCAAAGTGGGTAATGATACAGGCCCTTATCGAACACAGGCGGTTTTTAATATTGATCAAACCGTTACATTACCTTATACGGTCGCATCTATACCGGGATCCCTTCCTTCTTTTGATTTGAGACCAGAAACTTCTGAATCTTGGGAAATAGGTATCGACCTTGGTTTCTTTAACGACCGCATCTCCTTGGATGCAACCTACTACACGACTAATACAAGTGATCAAATTATGGCTGTTCCACTTTCAGGATCTACAGGTTATGATTCTAAAGTCGTCAACGCAGGTCAAATCCGAAATAGAGGAGTTGAGGTACAACTCAATGTGGTGCCATTTGATAGAGAGAACTTCAGTTGGAACTTAGGGTTCAATTTTACGAAAAGTAGCTCTAAGGTAATTTCCCTGAATGAAGGATTGGAACAAATCTCTCTGGGCTCTTTATGGTTCGCATCTGTAGAAGCAAGACCGGGACAAGAGTTTGGTACCATCTATGGAAATGACTTTTTACGAGATAATTTTGGTAGAAAGATAATTGGCAATGATGGCCTTGCTCAACGTGGAGAGAGAGTTGCAATGGGAGATATAAATCCCGACTGGTTTGGTGGGGTTACAAGTAGTATTCGGTATAAGAACCTAAGCTTAAATACGCTGGTTAGTGCGCAGGTAGGAGGAGATTTTTATTCTTATGGTCGTGGATATCGATTGTTTTTCGGAACGGATGAACGTACACTGGAAGGAAGAGAAACTGGACTTATCGAAGAGGGAATCAATGAGTTTACAGGATTCCCGAACGAAAGAGCCACCTCTCCACTTCTGAAATACTTTACGGATGTATTTGCGAATGAAATTGCTACCGATCTCATTCTCGATGCTACTAATGTAAAGCTCAGAGAAGCAACACTAACGTATGATTTCCCTAAGAGTATGTTAGATGGCACAGCTGTACAATCGGCAAGTTTATCACTTGTGGGTAGAAATCTACTCTTTATATATAATGCTGCTGAAGATGTTGATCCAGAAGGTTCCTATTCAAGTGGTCCAACAGGTACTGCCTTTGAACATTCTGCATTACCCTCGACCAGAACGATTGGGGTGAATCTTAGAGTCAATTTTTAAAAGAGATAATTATGAAAAACATAAATAAAGCTATGCGAAATATATTCGTTGTGATAATGATGGTTATGATTTTGCCATCCTGCCAAGATCACTTGGAGGATTTATATGAAAATCCAAATGCGGTTACTACTGTTGATGATTCCGCTTTGTTTAACAAGGCTGTAAGAAGCTTATTTCAAGGTCTTACTGACCAAGGCTCCTCGCGTTTTGCTGGAATGCATGCTCATTATTATGTAGCGGGAAGCACTTGGAGAAATCCGGATCAATATGGTGATGGGCAAGATGGTGGTTATAACGGTGCCTTTAATGGCGGCTATAGGGGAGTTATTAGACATATAGAAGAAGTGTTGGATATTACTTCGGCTCCTGAAACAGTGAATGAAGTGCGTAATGCTATGGCAAATGTCATTGCGGTTTTGGGCTTTGCAAAAATAACGGATGGTTTTGGTGATGTGCCTTATACTGAAGGAGGAAAAGGGAAATCTCAAAATATTTTACAGCCAGCATATGACACACAAGAAAGTATCTATAGGGATTTAATAGCACGTCTCACTTCTAGTATTGAAGTCCTAAAAACGGCAGATCCACAGAAGGGGTATCCCGATATTGAAATAGTTTTTAATAATGATTTAGAGAAATGGGTGCGATTTGCCAACAGTGTGCGGCTTCGACTGGCTATGCGACTTCGATATGCTGATACTGCCTTATCTCAATCAACGGTAGCGCAGTGCTTAGCTGACCCTCTAATGGAAGATCCAAGCCACGATGCGTTTATGATACAAACAGAAGGTACTGGTAATGATTGGTTTATCAGAAGGGTAGGATTTCCTTCTATAAAAATGTCTGACATGCTAGTGAATCAATTACAAAGTACAGAAGACCCAAGACTTTCTGTATTTGTAAGTCCTGATGGTAGTGGAGGATATTCAGGAATCGTTAATGGTCTGAATGATGTGGCTTTTGGAAATTCAGATTTTGCCAATAAATCTGATATGGGCATTCCAATTTCCTCGCCTGAAAGTAAACTGTATATGATTACGGCCGCTGAAACATGGTTACTACGAGCAGAAGCTGCTTTAGCATACAATGCTGATGCTGAAAGTGCAAATACTTTATATCAAAAAGGTATTGAAACTTCTTTACAGCAGTGGGAAGTTTCTGAAGATAATATTGCAGCTTTCTTGGCTTCTCCTACGGCAACATTGAATGGAACAAATGATGAAGAACAAATCGGCAATCAAATGTGGCTGGCACTCATACCCAATTTCTACGAAGCTTGGACACACATCCGACGCAGTGGCTACCCAGTAATTCCTGTTCGGGAGGGTCCCGATTTAAACAGAGGGGTTACAAATGGTCTCATGCCTTCCAGGTTCAAATACTCAATTTTTGAGTTGGCTTCAAATAATACCAATGTCCAAAACGCTATCTCAATGCAGGGGCCTAATCTAATTGACACTCCGGTGTGGTGGGACAAAAATTAAACTGTAAGGAATCTTTCTGTATCATTCTTTATCAAAACAAATAAAATATAAAATGAAATATATAAAGTTAGTACCACTTTTAATGATTGCCTTTCTTTTTTGCAATTGCGAAGAAGAGGAAGTGCTCTTACCTTTAGCAGATTTTCAATTTTTGGTTGAAGGGTCTGTTGTAACGTTTAATGGCACAGTCGAAAACGCGAATTCTATCACATGGGATTTTGGCGATGGAGCGACCGATACGGAAGAAGATCCCGTTCATGCTTATGCAAGCCCTGGTACCTACCAAGTGGTTATGAATGTCACGGGTGGAAGCGATAGCTTTTCAGAAACAAAGGATGTTGTTATCCTACCTTCATTAGAAATCCTACTCACCGGTGGTCCAGCTAGGCCTCAAGGTAAATCTTGGAGGCTCAAAAAAGCGTACACCGCTGGAAAGGAGGGCGCGGGGTTGATAGAAAATGATCTTGGTCTTTTGATTGCATCATTTGATGATTTATTGAGTGCCGTTGGGTTGGGTGCTTCTTACGATGATTCATTTACGTTTGTACATGATGGCACCTATAAAGTAGATAATGTTGATGGACAAAGTTTAATGGGGATAATTCATGCGAGTGCTTTTTTCCCATCAGCGATTACGGGAGTTTCGGGAGATTTGAATAATGTGCCTTTAGCTCATGCCACCTATGCGCCAAATGCTAATGCAACTTGGAGTATAAGTGAGGAGGCTTTTACGGTTAATACCCTTTATGCTCAAGTAGGACCTGTATCTGTGGAATTCACAGGTAAGCAGCGATTTATTTTAGATGAATATCTCGGTTTTAAGGAAACCAGTAATATCCTTATTCTTAAGGAAATAACCGAAACTACAATGAACGTGGCTATGGGGATTCACACTGTGCCAGAAGCTTTTGATGTTCCGACGCTATTCTTTCATTTGAGCTTTGAATCTTTGTAATTCTAAAGATTCTTTCCACCAAGTGGATGGCTACTTTAAGTAAAGAGAGCGATATTGGACTGAATATCGCTCTCCTTTTTTAATATGTTAGGATAATCATCATTCGGTATGTCGCAAAATGATGTAAGTGAGCGTGGCTTTCAATTATAGCTGGAAGGACAATGGGTAAGAGTAAAAACAGCGAAACCTTTGCTCCAATAGGTTTTTTTTTGATTTCCCCAAAACGAATTTAAAAATCCCGATATCCTGGATCTTTGGGTACAATTAATTTATGAAATGTTATCAGGTCTTAGTGGCTTCTAAAGGTCAATTTGTTTTAAATGGTGAGTTGATTAATTGAACTTCTATTTCATTGTAGAATTCCTTAGTACTTCTTGAAAATTTCGTTTTTCTTGCTTTGATAACATTTTATGGATTTATTTAGCATTAATCTGTCATGTCTCAATTTAGCCCTCTGTTCCCAAGTCACTTGAGCAAGAAATAAACCCTTTGAATAGATAAGATTGAGGAGCTTTACTATTTTCGCATTCTATTCTACAAGATGGGGCCTTAGCTCAGTTGGCTAGAGCGCTACACTGGCAGTGTAGAGGTCAGGGGTTCGACTCCCCTAGGCTCCACTTTATTTCCAAAATCTAAGAAGCTTCTATCCAAATGAGGTCTGGGGCTATAGAATTTACTATAAACTCACATATGGGTAGAAGAGCCAAAGAGCGTGACTTCATTCTTTGGAATGAGGTTTCTTACTTCTTACCTTAGGAATGATACCTATATAAGGTATCATATTTTAGGGCGGCTATTTTTTCTTAGTCAATGCAAAAAACGCCGGCATAGCAATAACTATGGCGAGGTTCCCTGCGGCAAAGGGAGGTATTTAAACGAAGTCGGAGGAAGAAAGTGGCCTCTATAATTGATTCGTTATTTGCTTACCGTTCCTTAAACTAAAATTAATTTATAAAAACGCTTTCTTGATGTGATTGAAGCTTTGGCTGAGCTTGCAGACGCTTCCTTTAATTTTCTCCCTAAGTATTCTGTTTATCCTGTTTTTATGGTGCTTTTCTTAGATAAGATAGATTTGAGCAAGCTTTTGATACTTTTTTTATATGGCATATTGTATTAGTTGTTGTAGATTTTACCGAATATTATTTTGTTACTTTTATTATTTATAAATATTGTATTAAGCCTTCTTCGTTTTAAAACTAACTAATATGAATAAAAACATACTCATAAGCATTCTCTTTTTG
>JBLIDB010000024.1:0-33067 GCA_047634015.1 Saprospiraceae bacterium | reverse complement strand
TAATCCTCTCTCCTAGCCACATCGCAAACACAGTTCCTGCAGAAAGGATTATTATACTACTGAACCAGAATATGGGCGCGCTCACAGTTGGAGAAATTGCTCCAGGTATACTTTGTATATATCCTAAATAAGCACTACCCTGAACAAGCGTAATTGCAACTGTTAGCCATCTTGTTATTTGACTTAATTTCTTTCTTCCTGATTCCCCTTCCTGCTGTTGCAATCTTTGGAAATATGGTACCGCAAAACCTAACAACTGAATTATTATTGATGCAGTTATATAAGGCATTATCCCTAAAGCAAAAATAGCCGCTCTATTGAAAGCTCCTCCCGCAAAAGTGTTAATGAGACCTAAAATATCAGAACTACCTGCTCCTGACGTTGCCGCATCTAATGCCGAAGGATTTATCGCCGGAAGCGGAATAAATGAACCTATTCGATATATCATTAAAATCATAAGCGTGAAGAGAATTTTATCTCTCAACTCTTTGATTTTCCAAATATTCTGAAGTGTCTCTATGAAGCGTTTCATTGAATACTTTTAAAGTGTTTCAGTCTTACCACCCTTAGCTTGAATCTTCTCGGAAGCAGTTTTGGAGTAAGCATGAGCAGTAACGTCTACTTTTGCAGACAATTCCCCATTAGCAAGAACTTTGACACGATCATTCTTCTTAATGATACCTAGTCCGTAGAGACTTTCGGGAGAGATCTCACTCACACCATATTTCTCTACAATCTCGCTTATACGACCTAAATTCAGAGCAACATACTCCACTCGATTCGGGCTATTAAAACCTCGTTTCGGAAGACGCATTTGAAGTGGCATTTGACCACCTTCAAAGTTTCTTTTCTTAGACCATCCAGAACGTGACTTAGCTCCTTTATGTCCTCTGGTAGCAGTACCACCTTTTCCAGAACCCTGCCCTCTGGCAATCTTCTTTCTGTTTTTTACGGAGCCTTTTGCTGGCTTAAGTGAATGTAATTCCATGACTATTATGCTTCCTCTATTGCTATTAAATGCTTGATCTTCTTGATCATTCCGTCAACCTGTGGAGAAGATTCTACTTCCACTACTTGGTTCATTTTCCGAAGTCCTAAAGCAAAAGCAGTCTCTTTTTGATCCTTAGGCTTACCTATTGTACTACGTACTAACTTGATTTTTACTTTTCCCATAATCTATCCTTCAAAGACTCTTTTCAATGAGATTCCTCTTTCCCTAGCTACATCCTTTGCTGATCTCAATTTCTTGAGCGCATCAATTGTAGCCTTTATAACATTATGCGGATTTGAAGATCCTTGAGACTTGGCAAGTACATTATGTAATCCTCCAATCTCAAGAACTGCCCGCATAGCTCCTCCTGCTATCAAACCCGTACCATCAGATGCCGGTTTAATCAATACCTTTCCCGCACCATACTTTCCTTTTTGCTCATGTGGGATAGTACCCTTGATGATAGGAAATTTGATGAGGTTCTTCTTTGCATCATCAACGGCTTTTGCAATAGACTCAGATACGTCACGGGCTTTACCCAAGCCATGTCCTACCCTACCCTTACCATCTCCTACCACAACTACTGCACTAAAAGTAAACGTTCGCCCACCTTTATTAACCTTAGTTACTCGGTTAAGATTAACCAACTTTTCTTTTAGCTCAGTATCAGCTGGCTTTAATCTATTATCTTTCCTTGCCATCGTGTCTATTTTAGAATTGTAATCCTCCTTCTCTTGCTCCCTCTGCCAGCGCTTTCACACGACCATGGTAGAGATAACCAGAACGATCAAATACTACACTATTAATGTTAATATCTTTTGCTTTTGCAGCGAGTTCCATTCCGACCCGCTTCGCAGTATCAGTCTTAGTTCCTGAAGCGTCAACAGCCGTTGAATTCACTGATGCAAGCGTACGCCCCGCAACATCATCTATTAATTGACAAGAAATACTCTTGTTACTTCTATAGACAGTTAGTCTTGGTTGCGTAGAATTCCCCTTTATAGCCTTCCGGATACGCAGATGAATTTTCTTTCTTGATGATAATTTAGCACTCATAACTTTATTACTTAGCGGCTGTCTTACCAGCTTTTCTTCTAATCACTTCTCCTAAGAATCTAACTCCCTTTCCTTTATAAGGCTCTGGTTTTCTAAACGCCCTAATCTTGGCAGCTATCTGACCGACTAATTGCTTGTCGATTGCTTCTAACTTTATATATGGGCTCTTACCCTTCACCATTGCTGTTGTCAAAATGACTTCAGATGGAACCATAAAATATATAGGGTGAGAATAACCAAGTGTCAGTTCAAGTAGGTTACCAGTATTGGCCACTCTATAACCAACACCTATTAACTCCAATTCCCTTGTATAACCGCTGCTTACGCCTTCAATCATATTACTGATTAAAGACCGACTCAAACCATGAAGACTTTTATGTCTCTTTTGCTCTGTCGGACGGCTGATTGAAATAACACCATCTTCTTGAGTGACTGTCAATTCTGAATTGATCTTCTCAGACAATTCCCCTTTAGGACCCTTGACAGTTACTACATTGCCATTTCCTATCGATACTGTAACACCTTCTAAGATGCTTACGGGTGCTTTACCTATTCTGGACATTTCTTATTATTAATATACGTAACAAATAAGCTCTCCTCCTACATTCTGCGTCCTAGCTTGCTTATCTGTCATAAGACCTCTTGAAGTACTTACAATAGAAATACCCAAACCATTGATAACCCTTGGGATATCAGTCGCTCCAGAATACTGGCGAAGACCAGGTTTACTTATACGACCCAATTTTTTAATAACCGGATCTTTTGAAGTAGTATCATACTTCAAGGCTATTTTTATCACGCCTTGAGGACCTTCCTCTTCAAACTTATATTTCAATATATACCCTTGCTTGTAGAGTATTTCTGTTATTCCTTGCTTCATCCTTGATGAAGGTATTTCAACTACTTGATGTCCCGCCTGCTGTGCATTACGGATACGTGTCAAATAATCAGCTATTGGATCTGTTACTGCTCCCATATCTTTTAATTTACCAACTCGCTTTAGTAATTCCCGGTATCTTCCCTTCTAGTGCCATTTTTCTAAATGTCACGCGGTTGATTCCGAAACGTCTCATATATCCCTTAGGTCTTCCTGTAAGCTGACATCTATTATGCAGTCGTACAGCGGAAGAATTACGCGGCAACTTATCAAGCTCCTCCCAGTTCCCTTCTTCCTTTAACTTCTTACGCAAATCTGCATACTTAGCGACCATTCTCTTACGCTTAGCTTCGCGAGCGATTACTGATTTTTTCGCCATCTTTTATTGATTATTTCTGTTTTTAAACGGCATGCCTAATTCAGCAAGCAGTTCATATGCTTCCTTATCTGTCTTTGCGCTTGTTACAATAGTGATATCCAGTCCAGAGATATTATTAACCTTATCGATATCTATTTCAGGAAAAATTATCTGTTCCTTGACACCTAATGAATAATTACCTCGACCATCGAAGCTTTTATCACTTATTCCTCTAAAGTCTCTTACTCTCGGCAACGCAACAGCTATAAGACGGTCTAAAAATTCGTACATCCCCGTCTTACGTAATGTAACACGTGCACCAATCGTCATATCCTCCCTTAACTTAAAGTTGGAAACCGATGTTTTAGCCTTCGTAGGTACCGCTTTCTGACCAGCTATTGCAGTCATTTCGTTCAGCGCCGCTTCAACTAATTTCTTATCTTGCGTTGCACCTCCAATACCTTGATTGATACATATCTTTTCAATGTGAGGCACTTGCATCACACTAGTATACTCGAACTTCTCCATCATCTTCTTGACGACAGTATCCTTGTAAAACTCTCTTAATCGTGGTTCGTATGCCATTATCCTATTATTTCACCAGATTTTTTCGAAAATCTAACGTTCTTTCCATCAACATTTTTACGTCCTACCCTTACACCAGATCCTGTTTTCGGATCTACAAGTAATACATTGGAAACATGTATCGGGGCATTTATCTCATTGATACCCCCAGCCGCTTCCTGTGTAGGCTTATTGTGCTTCTTACGAATATTCACTCCATCAACGATAATCTTCGATTTTGTAGTAAACACCTCTAACACTTCCCCTTGCGTCCCCTTGTCAGCCCCAGCTATCACTTCTACACGATCGCCTTTCTTAACATGAAACTTTGGGGTAAATCTATTCTTACTCATCATTATATAATTAAAGCACTTCTGGTGCTAATGATACAATTCTCATGTAGTTCTTATCTCTTAACTCCCTTGCTACAGGCCCGAAAATACGAGTACCTCTGGGCTCATCGGCGGGATTAAGTAATACTACAGCGTTGTCATCAAACCTAATATAAGACCCGTCCGCACGACGTATCTCTTTCTTTGTTCTTACCACTACCGCGTTGGTAACAGTTCCTTTCTTAAGACCACCGGGCGCAGCATCCTTGACAGTTACAACTATCTTATCGCCGACTGAAGCATACCTTCTCTTCGAACCCCCTAATACTCTTATACAAAGTACCGTTTTGGCTCCTGAATTATCTGCTACTGCTAATCTGGATTCCTGTTGAATCATTTCTTTATTATTTTGCTCTTTCGATCACTTCTACTAATGCCCATCTTTTACGACGACTTAATGGACGTGATTCCTTTATCAAAACAGTGTCACCTTCACTGCAATCATTCTTTTCATCGTGCGCTAAGAACTTCTTAGACTTACGAACAAATTTTCCATAGATAGGGTGCTTAATACGTCTTTCAACCTTCACAGTAATGGACTTATCCATTTTGTTACTTGTTACCACACCGATAATCTGTCTCTTATTAGCTTCCATTGCTATTATTTAGTTCTCCTTCTGCGTGTTCTAATCTTGTTACGCTCAGCAGGAGCAACAGTTTCCAACGACCTTCTACTTAATTCCGTAGACATTCTCGCAATATCCCTTCTCACCTCTCTCAATACTAAAGGATTCTCTAATCCCTTGATCGCATGATCAAACTTCATCTTGCTATATTGAGCCTTAGTCGCTACTAACTCTGCTAAGAGTTCTTCATGACTAAACTCCTTTAGTTCTAAAAATTTCTTTGTTGCCATTTCTTTCTATTCAGCGTAGTCTCTTCTAACCACGGTTTTTGTCAATAAAGGTAATTTTTGGGCTGCCAAACGGAGGGCCTCTACTGCTACTTTCTCTGAAACACCTTCCAATTCAAAAAGAACCCTTCCTGGTTTGATTTGAGCAACATAATGATCCAAAGCTCCCTTACCTTTTCCCATTCTTACCTCCAAAGGCTTCGATGTAATCGGTTTATCAGGAAATATTCGAATCCACACTTGTCCCTCTCTATTCATAAACCTTGTCATCGCGATACGCGCTGACTCAATCTGTCTACTTGTGATCCTTCCTGCTTGTACAGATTTCAATCCAAAAGAACCGAATGAAACCGCACTTCCTCTATGAGCAAGTCCACGGATTCTACCCTTCTGTTGTTTTCTGTATTTTGTTCGTTTCGGTTGTAACATTCTGTTATCCCTTACTTATTAATCTAATACTATTTCTATCTATTAACGGCTGCCTCCACGACCACCTCTGTTGCCTCCACGGCCACCGCCAGCACCAGCGCCACCTCGGCCACCTCGCTCTCCACCTCGACCACCTCGACCACCACGTTTATTAGTGTCTACTCCAACATTTGGTGATAGATCTCTCTTGCCTAATACCTCTCCTTTACAGATCCACACTTTAATACCAATCTTTCCGTATACAGTGAGTGCCTCTGCCAAAGTATAGTCTATATCAGCCCGGAAAGTATGTAAAGGAATTCTTCCTTCCTTAAACTCCTCCGTTCTTGCCATCTCAGCGCCATTCAAACGGCCACTAATTCTAATCTTCACTCCTTGAGCACCTGCTCGCATAGTAGCTTGTAAAGCCATTTTGATGGCTCTTCTAAAATTCACACGACCCTCTAATTGACGCGCTATAGAGTCTCCTACGATAGCCGCATCCAATTCTGGCTTACGAATTTCAACAATATTAATCTGAACATCGAATCCAGACAGCTTTCTAAGCTCCTCTCTAATCTGATCAACTTCTGATCCTCCTTTACCGATAATAATACCAGGTCGAGAAGTATGAACTGTTACAGTAATGCGCTTCAATGTGCGCTCAATAACTATTCTTGATATACCCCCTTTACTAATTCTGGCTTTGAGGTATTGACGTATTCTCTCGTCTTGAACAAACTTCTCAGCGAAATTGTGTCCCCCAAACCAATTAGAATCCCATCCTCTGATGATTCCTAATCTGTTACCTATTGGATTTGTCTTTTGGCCCATAGTATATTCTATTCTTCTTCAGATGACCCTAAAGAAGGTTCATTATCTATTTGTAAACTATTCTCTACAACCAATGTCACATGGTTCGTATGTTTTCTTATTCTGTGCGCTCGTCCTTGTGGAGCAGGTCTAAATCTTTTCAACATAGTACCCTGATCAACAAAAGCGGTCTTAACTACTAAGTCGTAATCAGCAGCACTATCAGAAGAATTTGCTTTGTTCTCCCAGTTAGCTATTGCGGAAAGAAGTAACTTCTCTATCCATACGCCAGCTTCCTTCTTGGAAAATTTAGCAATATTCAAAGCTTCATCCACTTTTTTCCCCCGAATCTGATCGACCACAAGTCTCATCTTGCGTGCCGACATCGGACAATTTTTAAGTCTTGCTTTTGCCTCCATTTTACTTTCTATTTCCAGTGTGTCCTTTGTAAGTTCTAGTAGGACTAAATTCTCCTAACTTATGACCTACCATGTTCTCAGTCACAAAAACAGGGATAAATGTCTTTCCGTTATGTACGGCTATAGTTTGTCCAACCATATCAGGAATGATCATAGATGCTCTTGACCAAGTCTTGATAACCGTTTTCTTATTAGATGCTTGGGCTTTATCAAGCTTATCAAGCAACTTATGGAATACGTAAGGCCCTTTTCTTAACGATCGTGCCATGTTTATTTTTTACGTTTTGAAATAATCAACTTATCAGAGTACTTACTCTTTCTTGTCTTTTGTCCTTTTGACATGATACCAGTACGAGATCTTGGATGCCCTCCAGATGCCTTACCTTCACCTCCACCCATCGGGTGATCGACAGGGTTCATCGCTACCCCTCTTACTCTTGGTCTTCTACCATACCATCTCTTTCGTCCGGCCTTACCAAGTACTTGCAACCCATGATCTGGATTAGAAGTAAACCCAATAGTCGCTTTACATGAAGAAAGTATTCTTCTCACTTCTCCAGATGGTAACTTGATTACCGCGTACTTTCCTTCTCTGCCCATCAACGTAGCTCCCGTACCAGCGCTCCTCGCAAGAGCTGCACCTTTCCCAGGAGTCATTTCAATAGCGTGAATTCTCGCACCCAATGGAATTTCATCCATTGGCAATGAGTTTCCAACAGTAGGAGTCGCACCAGAACCAGAAACGATCGTATCCCCAACACTCATTTTATTAGGAGCCAAGATATATCTCTTTTCCCCATTATAGTCTATTAAGGCTATAAAAGCAGTTCTGTTCGGATCGTATTCAATTGTCGCGACAGTACCAACTACACCATGATTTTCTCTTTTGAAATCTATGATTCTATACTTACGTTTGTGTCCACCACCACGATTTCTCATAGTCATCTTACCATCGTGATTTCTTCCTCCAGACTTACTCAATTTTGCAATCAAAGATCGCTCAGGCTTTACATTCGACAGACCACTATAGTCGACACTTGTCTTCGTACGTAGTCCAGGAGTTACTGGATTATACTTTTTAATCGGCATTTTTCTATTTTATAAATCTCCGAAGAAATCAATTTCCTCTCCTTCTGAAAGAGTTACAATCGCCTTCTTAAATGAAGGTTTTCTTCCCTTTTGCAAACCAGAGCGCGTATTCTTAATTTTCGTCTTACCAGGCACAATCATGGTGTTGACAGAATCAACAGTCACATTATACATGCCTTCTATGGCCTTTCGAATTTCTATTTTATTCGCCTTGCGATTCACAACAAAAGTATATTGAGACAATGTCTCAGAGATATTCTCTGACTTTTCTGTGATTAAAGGCTTTATTAATATTTCCTTCGCCATCTTACTTCGTTTCTGTAGTGAGTGATGATGAAATCTTCTCTACTGCTCCTTCCGTCAAAATAAGATTGTGACAATTAAGAATAGAGAATGTATTTAAATCAACAGCATTCATAACCGATGACTTATGCATATTGCGTCCAGAGAGATAAATGTTTTTATCGTATTCTCCCGTTACAAGAATGTTCTTCTTCTGGTTTACCCCAAGAGTATTTACAATTTCTTGTAATTGACTTGTTTTTGGAGCCTCAAGCGTGAAATCTTCCACAACTTTTAACGATCCTTGAGAAAGCTTCTGTGCTAATGCACTTGCCCTTGCAAGTCTTTTCACTTTCTTATTAAGCTTGATAGTATACTTCCGCGGCCTTGGTCCAAAAATACGACCTCCACCTCTGAAAATCGGACTCTTTATAGAACCAGCACGCGCTGTACCAGTACCCTTTTGCTTCTTAATCTTTCTCGTCGAACCAGCAATTTCAGCCCTTTCCTTTGACTTATGCGTTCCTTGACGTTGATGCGCATTATACTGCTTAACTGCAAGATAGAGCGCATGCTCGTTTGGCTCGATGCCAAAGATGTCGTCAGATAGATCTATTGACCTTCCCGTAGAACCACCTTCTATATTTAATACATCTATTTTCATGTCTCTCTTACTTTTCTATGAGTACATAGGCCCCTTTGTGTCCTGGAACACAGCCCTTTACCAATAAAAGATTCTTTTCTGCGAAGATTTTAACCACTTTAAGGTTTTTCGTCTTCACCCTTGAGTTACCCATTCTTCCGCCCATTCGCATACCCTTGATAACTTTAGAAGGTGTTGCACAAGCTCCAATAGACCCCGGTGCTCTTCCTCTGTTATGCTGACCATGCGTAGCATCTCCAACACCCCGGAAATTATGTCTCTTAACTACCCCTTGAAAGCCTTTACCTTTAGAGGTACCTACTACGCTAACCATATCACCTTCAGTGAATATCTCATCAGCAGTAATGGTATCTCCAAGAGACTTACCTGATTCCGGGAATGTAAACTCTGCAATTTTCTGCGCGGGCTCTGCTCCCGCCTTCTTGCAGTGCCCTGCAAAAGCTTGAGAAACGTTCTTCGCGCGTTTTTGACCATAAGCCAATTGCACAGCATCATACCCTTCACCTTCTGATGTTTTGACTTGCGTCACAACATTGGGAGTTAGATCAATAACTGTCACAGGAATGTTTTTACCAGCATCATCAAAGACACTAGTCATTCCTATCTTTTTACCTATCATGCCATTCATAAACGGACATTTTAGCCTCTTCAGCGGACACCACGTGTCATGAAGATTAATTGTTTTTCTTAATAAATAAAGTAGCTTAAGAAAGCTTAACTTGGATATCTACCCCACTCGGCAATTCGAGCTTCGATAAAGCGTCAACAGTTCGTTGGGTGGGTGTGTAAATATCTATCAACCTCTTATGTGTCCTCAACTGAAACTGCTCACGAGACTTCTTATTTACGTGTGGTGATTTCAACACAGTAAACACTTCTTTCTCAGTGGGCAGCGGAATCGGACCTGTAACTACGGCACCACTATTACGAACTGTCTTCACAATCTTCTCTGTAGACTTGTCTACCAAATTGTGGTCGTATGAGCGGAGCTTAATTCTAATCTTCTGATTCATTACCTCTATTAAATAAAATATAACTTTAACATATTCTAATCGGGTGCAAAAGTACTATAATCTTTCTATTACCCAAACTTTGTACTAAACATTTACTTCTCCTTTCGCCTTTTTTATCAGTTCTTCGGCAATTCCCTTAGGAACTGTGGCATAATGTGAGAATTCCATCGTACTTGTTGCACGTCCTGACGTAATCGTACGCAGTTGTGTAACATATCCGAACATCTCACTCAAAGGTACATCTGCTGTAATCTGAACCGCTGCCGTCTTCTGCTCTTGTCCTTTCGGCAAGCCTCTTCTTCTGTTCAAATCACCAATTACACTACCTACATAGTCATCAGGAGTAATTACCTCTAACTTCATAATAGGTTCGAGTAATTCTGGTCTCGCTTTCATAGAAGCAGATTTAAATCCCTCTTTCGCACAAAGCTCAAAAGCAATCGGCTTACTATCCACTGCGTGTGTCTGACCGTCATACAGTCTAACCTTCATACTATCGATACCATATCCCGCAAGAACACCATTGTCCATCATAGAGTTAAAACCCTTTACTACGGATGGTATTAATTCTTTCGGAATAGAACCTCCAAATATGCCATTATCAAACTGTAATCTTACTTTACCATTTTTGAAATCTTCACTCTCCAAGAATTCTTCATCTGCAGGTCCGAGTTCAAAACTCATTTGTGCAAATAAACCTGAACCTCCAGACTGCTTTTTCAAACGCTCCGTATGATCAACTGTAGTTGTAAGTGCTTCTTTATAAGAAACTTGGGGCTCTCCTTGATTACACTCTACCTTAAATTCTCTTCTCAGTCTATCAACAATGATTTCGAGGTGTAACTCACCCATACCACTAATGACTGTCTGATTCGTGTCTTCATTATACTTCACTCGGAATGTTGGATCTTCTTCAGACAACTTTCCAAGACCTATACCTAACTTATCTATATCTTTCTGACTCTTAGGCTCAATTGCTACTCCGATAACTGGATCAGGGAATACCATTGATTCAAACTGTATCGGAAATCCTTCCTGACTTAATGTATCTCCTGTGCGTAGATCCTTAAATCCAACTCCCGCAGCAATATCTCCCGCCACAACAGATGGTATAGAGTTCTGCTTGTTGGAGTGCATTTGAAAGAGGCGTGAAATACGTTCCTTCTTACCTGTTCTATTATTAAGAATGTAAGATCCGGCGTTTAATTTGCCAGAGTATACTCTAAAGAAAGCC
Organism: Saprospiraceae bacterium; assembly: GCA_047634015.1. Taxonomy (GTDB): domain Bacteria; phylum Bacteroidota; class Bacteroidia; order Chitinophagales; family Saprospiraceae; genus JAJRXG01. Next base: position 22,054 of record JBLIDB010000024.1, on the reverse strand, counting down.
AATCTACCTACAAATGGGTCCGTAGCAATCTTGAAAGCAAGTGCTGTAAAAGGCTCATTTTCATCTGGCTTTAACGATATTTCCTTCTCAGTATCAGGATTAGTTCCTTTTGTTTCTCCAATATCAAGTGGAGAAGGTAGGTATGCACATACAGCATCCAAAACGGCCTGAACTCCTTTATTTTTAAAGGCTGATCCACACATCATAGGAACAAATGCAGCATCCATAACGGCCTTTCTAACTGCAGCACGTATTTCTTCCACTGAGATAGAATCTGGATCTTCGAAGTACTTCTCCATTAATCCTTCATCGTACTCGGCTATTGTTTCAAGTAATTTTTCTCTCCACTCCTTTACGATATCTTTTAAATCTTCTGGCATTTCGATAACCTCGAAAGTCATTCCCATGTCATCCTCGCTCCAAATGATGGCCTGATTTGTAATCAAATCAACCACACCCTTGAATGTTTCTTCAGCACCTATCGGAACTTGAAGCGGAATCGCTTCAGAACCTAATTTCTCTTTTACATCCTTAACTACGTTAAAGAAGTCAGCACCAGAGCGATCCATCTTATTGACGAACCCAATACGAGGCACCTTATAGTTATCCGCCAATCTCCAGTTTGTCTCTGACTGAGGCTCTACCCCACTCACAGCACAAAACAAGAATACAAGACCATCTAATACTCTAAGAGACCTGTTCACCTCAACAGTAAAATCAACGTGACCTGGAGTATCTATGATATTCATACTGTACTCCTGATCCTTCCACTCCCAAGAAGTTTTGGTGGCTGCAGACGTAATCGTTATACCACGCTCTTGCTCTTGTTCCATCCAGTCCATAGTAGCGGCACCATCATGCACCTCTCCTATTTTGTGACTCCTACCAGTATAATACAATACACGCTCAGTAGTGGTCGTCTTTCCTGCATCGATGTGAGCAGCGATACCTATGTTTCTCGTGAATTTTAAATCGTTGGCCATTATATATTATCCTATAATTCTAAATAATTAAAACAAGCAAATGCTTATGCTCTAAAGTGAGCAAATGCTTTATTGGCTTCTGCCATTCTATGTGTATCCTCACGCTTCTTTACAGAAGCTCCTTCGCCCTTGCTTGCAGCGATAATCTCAGCGGCTAATTTTTCTGCCACACCCTTACCACTTCTTGCTCGGCTATATTTGATTAACCACTTCATACCCATAGATATCTTACGTGATCCTCGGATATCAGTAGGAATCTGAAAAGTAGCTCCTCCGATACGCTTACTTCTCACTTCTACCGCTGGATAAATATTATTAAGCGCTTTTTCCCAAGTTTCATGAGGATTCTCTCCTGTACGCTCTTGAATCAAATCCATGGCGTTGTAGAATATGGTGAAGGCGGTACTCTTCTTTCCTGCCATCATGAGATTATTTACAAATTGAGTTACCATTGGGTCAGCGAACCTTGGATCAGGCTGAACGACACGTACTTTTGGCTTTCTTTTTCTCATCTTTAGAAGTCTATATTAGGCTATTATAATTGTCTATTTCTTAGGTCTCTTCGCACCGTACTTAGATCTACTCTGTAGTCTATCGGCAACACCCGCGGTATCCAATGCACCACGAACTATAGTATAACGCACACCTGGTAAATCTTTCACACGACCACCTCGTATCAATACGATACTGTGCTCTTGAAGATTGTGACCTTCTCCGGGTATATATGCGATAACCTCGAGGCCATTTGACATCCTGACTTTCGCTACTTTACGGAGTGCTGAATTCGGTTTCTTTGGTGTAGTTGTATATACTCTTGTACATACGCCACGCTTCTGCGGGCATGAATCTAAAGCCCTTGACTTTGACGCCATAGTAACTTTTTTCCTACCTTTCTTAACGAGTTGATTTATAGTCGGCATATTGTGTATTCTGTACCTATTTCAAAAAGAGCTGCAAAGGTAGTACTATTTCGCAGTCTAGCAAGCCATAATTTTAGAATTAAACTTATTTATATATGACAAACATAATTTGTAGAACTGCCCAACGAGAAGACATGCCTTTTATATATGATTTGGTGCGTGATTTAGCCATTTATGAAAATGCCCTAGAATCCTTGACATTCGACCTTGAAGGGTATTACAAATGCTTCGATGAACGCATATTTGAATCAATTGTAGCAGAATTGGATGGTCACATCGTTGGAGCCTGTATATATTACATGACTTTCTCCACCTGGAAAGGTAAAATGCTCTATCTAGAAGACTTTGTGGTTAAAGAATCTTATCGTAAAAAAGGAATCGGTCAAGTCTTATGGGATAGTTATATAAATATCGCTAAGGTAAAAGATTGTGCGCTCGTCAAATGGCAAGTGCTAGATTGGAACGAACCAGCTATTAAATTTTATGAAAAAAATGGTGCGACTATAGAGAAGGAGTGGTGGAATGGGAAGATTATCTTTTAGCTTTAGATTCAGAATTGATCGCCTTGAGAACCAATTCCTCTGTATGATCTGGGAAAGCTACATCCATCGGTAATGCATTCTTGAGCCAATTTCTGACGACTTCTGTAAAGTTATCACCAATGTGAGGCGTCACTGTAGCCCCCATTTCTTCTAATGCTCTCGCATTGCACTCTTGTTCGTATTGCGCAAGCATTGGGATAGCGAGTAGTTTTTTATTTAGGTATAGCATCTCGGACGCGCCTTGAAATCCCGCACCTACAATGGCGTATGAACAGGTCTCAAGGCATTTCATCCATTTCGGCTTTCCTACTGGAAATATATTTAGGTTATCCACTGAATACTCAGTATCTGTATGCTTGGAGAAGATATTAAAAGTATAATCAGAAAGAGGACGCAGCTTTTCGATAAGTACCTCTTCGGCATAAGATGGAAGATATATTAGGACTTGCTTTTTATCATAATTACGTCTCACATTTCTAATGTCTTCGCGAATTACGGGCGTGTAAATATTTTCATCATAATTTTGGAAATGAAGTCCTAAGCGTCTCGTCGAAGGTGCAAAATTTTTAAAAATAAATTCCGCTAAATATCCTTTCCGCTTTGGTCTCGGTATTTTCCTACTAAAAAAAGAAGCTTGATGACTAAGGGCAACACATTCTAAATGAGGAAAGCGCCATTTGCGTGCATATGCACTTATAGGCTCGAAATCATTGATTATTATATCATAAGGGCTTAAATCTAATCTCCATATATCAAGTAGTAAACGCATAGGTCTGAGCGTTTCTGCCGTCTTCCAATAGTCAATTCCCCCCTGCTTCCCGAAGATAAACCCCATCCCATGGAATTTATGCTTGACTGGAAAAGGCAACTTCAAATCCCCTTGAATACCACTCAGTAGAACATCCACATCCGCATAGCGCATCATGGTAGGATAAAACTCCATACACCTACTCAGGTGCCCATTGCCAGTTGCCTGAACCGCATATAGGACTTTTTTTCTCACGAATTGCGATTCATTAGTGTAAGGGCAAACTCCTTTAGCTCTTCTTTTTTGTCTTCTGGAAGATTTACAACATCTAAGTGTGATTTTGCTAAATCAAAGAAAGCTGTCTTTGCTTCTTCACAGTAATGAGGAATATACAGTTCATCGAAAATAGACCGAACTCTTTCCACCTTAGCAAATGGCTGCTCATCAGCGGAAATATAGAATTCAATAAATTCATTTCGCTCCTTCTCACTGAGCAATTGAACCGCCCTAAGATACAAGTAAGTCTTTTTGCCTTGGATAATATCCCCTCCTACTTTTTTCCCGAACTTCTCTGGATCTCCATAGACATCTAAATAATCGTCCTGTAATTGGAAGGCTACGCCTGCATTAGTAGCAAATTGATTCAGGTGCTCTTGATCAGACTCGGATGCACCCGCCATTAGAGCACCTACTCTGACCGATAGGCCCAATAAGACGGCTGTTTTCAGCCTAATCATCTCTAAGTACTCCTCTATACTCACTTGATCCAATGTCTCAAAGGCCATATCCATACTTTGGCCTTCGCACACCTCTCTTGCCACCTTTGAGAACAACTCAATTACATGAACCTTATCAACAACCTCTAATTTTGCAAGTCTTTGATAGACCTCAATAAGCATTACATCTCCTGATAATATAGCTGCATTACTACTATATTTTACATGAACTGAAGGTTGCCCTCTTCGAAGTTCCGCTTCATCCATAATATCATCATGTACTAATGAGAAATTATGAAATAATTCAATACAATAAGCAGCATCTAAAGCCTTGGAAATATCTTCTTTGTATAATTGATAACCAAGTAAGCAAAAGAGAGATCGCAGCTTCTTACCAGCCATACTCATAATATAATCTCTAGGATCATATAGACCTCTTGGCTCCGCATTGATAAAATTATTAGTGTTGTGGGATGCCAAAAGCTCCTGCGCTTGTGATATATTTAAGGGCATAAAGTCAATTTACTGCTAAGGTACATTGAAGTGATTTAAGAATTAAACAAGATGACTACGAACAATTCATTGACAGCCAGATACTTCATTTTTTTTTGTTCTCATAGCTATGGCTTTGAAAATATAAAAGTACTTTCTCCTGACTATCAAGCAGTTATCTACCGGCAAGCAGGCAGGTTCTCCTCAATCAGCCCCATACTTAAATCACTTCATTCCGCCCACCTTGACATTGCCATAATTTAATCCTTTGGTCTACTTGCGTAAAATTTCATCTTGTGCAGCGTTCTTCTTCTTTCGCATGGCAACGGCTATACTCCCTCATCACGCCTTGCTCAAAATAAAGTTTTACAGCATTCGGCTCAAAAACCAATTCATAACAGGCTCTTTAAAAGATAATTATGATCAGAAAATATGTAATACTCGCTCTTTTCTTTGCTCTTGGTGCATGCCAATCAACTGAAAAAGGTCCCGATCTTATAATTCACAATGCTTATATCTATAGTGTAGACAGTGATAAAAGTGTTTATGAGGCAATCGCTATTAAGGGTCAATTAGTATATCAATTGGGTTCTGAAACGGAGATTCTTAAATTGCAAGAAGCACATACTGAAGTTATCGATGCCGAAGGAGCATTTGTAATACCTGGATTAATCGAAGGGCATGGACATTTCTCAGGCTATGGTCAGAGTCTTATAAATCTAAACTTTCTGAAAAGTAAATCTTGGGAAGAGATCGTTTCCATGGTAGAAGCCCGAGCTAAAGAAACTCCTAAAGGAGAATGGATCTATGGCCGTGGATGGCATCAAGAAAAGTGGGAAGAAGTACCAGAAGATCATGTTCATGGATATCCGAGACATTTTGATTTGAGTGAGCTAGTTCCTGACCATCCCGTGCTACTGGTACATGCAAGCGGTCATGGTCTCATAGCCAATGCAAAAGCCATGGAAATATCGGGTGTCACTCCGGAAACTCCTAATCCCGCTGGTGGTGAAATCGTCCGAGATGATCTGGGTAATGCCATAGGCGTATTTGAAGAAAGAGCACAAAACATAGTCCGCCAAGCCTACTCCTATTATTTAGAAGAACAAAGTGATGAAGAAAGATTGGATAATTGGTACAAAGGAATTGATTTAGCGCAAAAAGGATGTCTTGAAAATGGGATCACATCATTTCAAGATGCTGGAGCGGGATTTGAAGATATGGAACGGTATAGAAAAATGGCCGATGAAGGCGCGTTCAAAATTCGATTATGGTCTATGCTCAGAGAAAGTGCTTCCTCGCTTAAAGGAAAAACAGCTCAAGAAAGAATTATTGGTGCTGGAGATAATCATTTTACTTGTAGAGCTATCAAAACAGAAGTAGATGGAGCATTGGGATCTTTTGGTGCTTGGATGTTAGAATCTTACGACGACAAAGAAAATTTCGTCGGTCAGAATACTACACCCATTGAAGAAGTCGAAGCTATAGCGAAGTTAGCCATGGAGACCGATATGCAGCTTTGTGTGCATGCCATAGGCGATAGAGCCAATAGAGAAGTCCTCGACATAATGGAGCCCTATATTAAATCTTCAAATAAGGATCTAAGGTGGCGGATAGAACATTCGCAACATATTTCAAGTGAAGATATCCCTCGCTTTGGGTCACTTGGCGTGATTGCATCTATGCAAGGAATTCATTGTACTTCAGATTCGCCATTTGTAGAGAAGCGCCTAGGAAGAGAAAGGGCCAGAATTGAGGCCTATCCGTGGAGGGGACTTATTGATAATGATGCCGTCGTTACAAACGGTACCGACGTACCTGTAGAAGACATTAATCCGATAGAATCTCTTTATGCGAGCATGACAAGGAAACGAATAGATAATGGATTTGAGTTCTTTCCAGAGAATGCCATGACTCGAGATGAAGCTATCTATAGTTATACGATGGCCAATGCTTTTGCGGCTTTCGAAGAAAATATAAAAGGGTCTTTGGAGATAGGAAAATTGGCTGATATTACTATTCTATCTCAGAATCTTAGAACCTGCTCTGAAGATTCGCTGCTGGATACTAAAATACTGTATACGATTGTAAGTGGAGAAGTTCTTTACGAAGCTGAGTAAAGGAACACCGGAAGACTACAACCGAGGATTAGCACTGCTATTAATGTCTCCCATCTTATAGCCGATTATATTTAGTTCGATACTCCCGGCACCGACATTATTCCCTCCAACTTCAAGCATATTGGGTTCGAAATTCCAAGAGTCTGAATTAGGGAAATCAGCTCTTCTTCCCACGAGGATATTTATAATTTGGACGATATCGAGGCTTGAGATATTGCCATCTTTATTAACATCACCGGCAAATCTTGAGAACACATCTTCTATAGACTTCCTTCCGAGAATATGATTTTGCAATAGAATAATATCCAAAGCAGAAATCCCATTAGGTGGGTTACTATTCTTGGAAAGGGTAATTTTATACTGGCCATCAGTTGAAAGGTTATCAAAAACAAATCTACCATCTGATCCAGTTAGTAAAGAAGCTTCTGAATCTCCTGACAATTCAACGCGAACTCCCGGAAGTGCAATTCCAATTGTCGTAACTACAGTCCCTTCAAATTGGACAAACTGAGCCGAACTACTGGCCGACATCCCTTCCATAGAGGTCGCCCCCGTATTATCAGGATCTAACCAAGGTTGCAATCTATCTTGAGAGGCCAATCCGCTTTCCCAACTCTGACTCAAACGTCCACTATACCCAATTCCAATAGTGCAAAACTCATCTGATAAGGGTCCACCATGCAATTGTCCTATGACTTTTCCTGTGCCATCAAACAATCCTGCTCCACTAGAACCCGGTTGATATACAGCATCATCAAAATCATTGATGTAATGGCTAAATGCAGGTGTCACTGTACTATTATTCCAACCGATTGTTTTATCAAAAGCAATAACTTGATCAAAATCAGTAGTTATCTTCTTTATATCACCTGAAGGGTGATGAATGAGTACAGATTTCTGTGGTTGATGACTCTCTCTCCTATCCCATCCATTAAAGTAAATAGTAGAGTTCTCGGGAATTTCCTCTTTAATTCGAAGGAGCATCATATCGGTATCTTCCCATTCTGATAATATCTCTGCGCCTTGCAAGGCCATAACCCCTGGTTCTTCATCAGGATTCGCACAGCTCTGACCTTCATAATTGAAATCAAAAAACCACATATCAAATAATGGCGTTAAAGTACCTTCTCCTGGTCGCAAACAATGGAAAGCCGTCAATACTAATGGGTCTCGATCTTCCGATACATTATTGAGTAGCGTCCCCGTGCAAAGAGCAACGCCTTCCTCAGCAACCATCCTGATTCTCATAACACCACTCTTCTCATCAGAAAAATCCTTGCCTTCGTCGCAGTTAATATTTATGTGACATTCGTAAGAAGCACCAAATCCAAGTTCCATCGCACCTACATTAACTGGAGCCACATATATTTGCTTGATTCGAAACTTATTCTGAGATTCATTCTGGCTTTCGCCGACTGTAATTTCTACGTCTCCCTCCGTTGGTCCAGCGATTAATCTATTTTCCGTTGAAATATCATCCCTCTGGAAAAACCATTCATTTCCGCGAGAATCTGTGATCTGAATTTCATCTCCCAACGCTATTTCCAAATCTTCTAACAAAATATAGCTACTCGCACCGGGGCCGAATTTCAATTTAAGCGACTCCTGATCTTGACTAAGTGATAAGTGCTTTTGAAAAGAGGCCTTTGACAGAATAGGGAGCGCTGCCAAATCACCAAAATCAGTATTAATAGATTTCTCATTCAAACTATTGACCTCAGACGATAAGTCCACGGATATGGCCAATTGAGTCTGAGCAGAAACTTTTAGCGATAATCCGAGCAAGAAAGCCAAGATTATATTACGGAATAAGATTTGATTTGTACTCATAAATTATGAAGGCCAAAAGTAAGATCATTCGATAAATAAGATAGAAAAAAAATAATATATTAAAATTTCATGCAATACCTCTCCCAATTGACGGGGTTCATGCATCGTAAGATTCATCTTTCTACCAAAGAAGAATAAGGATACGCAATACATGTAATAGAACATCAAAAACGCGCTTCTCTATCAAAATATGTCGACCATGGAGTCTAATATTCCAGGTTCATTTTTAATTGAATATATTGCTCTAAAAATCATAAGATGGGACCATTGAAAGGAATTCGAATTTTAGAGATAGGAGGAATAGGCCCAGGACCATTTGCTGGGATGATGCTCGCAGATATGGGTGCCGAAGTGATCTGTGTCGAACGAAAATCAGATCCCTCTAAAACTCGAATGCCTGACTGTAGTAGGCGAGGTAAAAGGTCAATCGCTATTAATCTAAAGACGGAAGATGGTGTAGAAACCTTACTAAAATTAGTAGAAAAGGCAGATGTGATATTTGAAGGGTTTCGTCCTGGAGTTATGGAGCGACTTGGTATCGGACCAGACATATGTTTAGATAGGAATCCTAAAATTATCTTTGGGCGCATGACAGGATGGGGACAAACTGGACCACTTTCTCATGCTGCAGGCCATGATATCAATTACATTTCCTTGACAGGGGCATTATATGCAATGGGTAGATCCAATGAAAACCCAGTGCCCCCACTTAATCTGGTAGGAGACTATGGAGGTGGAGCCATGTTTTTGGTCACTGGTATCTTAGCGGCCTTGATTGAAGTACAAAAATCTGGTAAAGGACAAGTTATTGATGCCGCTATGACTGATGGTTCCGCAGTTTTGATGGCCATGTTTAATTCATTGAACGCTATAGGGATGTGGACTACAAAACGCGGCGTAAACTTCTTGGATTCGGGAGCTCATTTCTATGAAACCTACAAAACCCAGGATGATAAATATATTTCGATAGGATCCATAGAACCACAATTTTATGCACTTCTCATAGAGAAGGCCGGATTGGATAAAGAGCAGTTCGGAAGTCAATTGGATCAGCGTAAGTGGCCTGACATGAAAAAAGCATTGGCCGATGTCATCCTAAGAAAAACTCAAATAGAATGGTGCGATATTTTGGAAGGTACAGATGTTTGCTTCGCACCGGTCTTAGATTATATAGAAGCTCAATCACATCCTCATAATGTAGCCCGTAGTACGTATATTGATGTAGATGGTATGACTCAGCCCGCCCCTGCCCCTCGCTTTAGTAGAACAGAAAGCGAAGTGCAGTTTGGGGCGCGCGCAGCTGGCGAGAATACTGTGGAGGTGTTGAAGGATTGGGGATTCTCGGAAAGTGAAGTTGGCTATTTAAAAGGAAGCCTATCGATTAGCTAGGAAACTATTGCCCCTTATGGGTTCACAAAATAGTTTTCATCCTAAATCCTTTTGTGGCAATCGGATCCAAATTATGCTTTCTTAAAGGAGGAAGATGATGAAAGATATTTCTTATTATCTCAAATTAGGAAGTTTTTATTCGCCTAATGGGAATATTAAATTTCGCCCACGCTAAAATTACAAATAATCACGTATCTTCGTTAACGTTAACGATTTTTGTTCTTGTAGGCCGCTATGAAGAAGGAAAGTGTAGCATTATACTATTTACATAACAATACATTAAGTTTATAATAACACTATTTACGGAATTACTATTGTGTTAATGAAGGCTCAAGAACTATATTTAACACTCATTGAAAAAATCACAACTTATGTTTAAAACAATTCTATCAAGCATATTAGTGCTTGGATTGCTCGCTTCTGGATTACAAGCTCAAGACGGTTGGGAAGAACTTTTCAATGGAAAAGACTTCTCGAATTTTGAACAACTTAATGGCGATGCTACCTATAAGATTGAGAATGGAGAGATGATCGGTATCTCTAAGCTCAATACGCCTAATAGCTTTATGGCTACTAAGAAAAAATATGGAGATTTCATCTTAGAATTTGATGTAAATGTTGAGAATGGATTGAACTCAGGAGTCCAATTCAGGAGCTTGAGTAACGCTGAGTATAATAATTATCGCGTGCATGGGTATCAGTGTGAGATAGAAACAAGTTCTCGGAAGTGGGCAGGAGGAATCTATGACGAAGCTCGTCGTGGATGGCTTTATCCCCTTACTCGGAATCCAACAGGACGCCAAGCATTTGTTCCAGGCCAATGGAATCACTATAGAATAGAAGCTATAGGATCAGATATACGAACATGGGTAAATGATGTCCAATGTGCGAATCTCGCCGATGGGCTAACTGCAGAAGGCCTTATTGCATTTCAAGTACATGGCATAAGAAATAAAGAAAATGAAGGTAAAATTGTCAAGTGGAAGAATATTAAAATTAAAACTACTGACCTTGAAGCATCACGTAAAAAAGTAGCGAGCTACGCTCCTCAAATCAGTTACCTAAATGGTGTATTGACATCTGTAGAGAAACGCAAAGGATGGAGAAACCTTTGGGATGGATCTACTTCTTCAGGATGGAGAGGCGCTAAGCTTGATCACTTTCCTGAGAAAGGATGGGTTATGGATGATGGAGAGCTTAAAGTTTTGTCTTCAGGAGGTGCAGAGTCAAGGAATGGAGGAGACATCGTAACAATAGAAACTTACGGCAACTTCGAACTTAGTGTAGATTTCAAGTTGTCTGAGGGTGCAAATAGTGGTATTAAGTATTTTGTAGATCCAGAATTGAATAAAGGTGAAGGATCTGCAATAGGTCTCGAGTTTCAGATACTTGATGATAAGGTACATCCTGATGCTAAGATGGGACATAATGGCAATCGGACTGTTGGTTCACTTTATGACATAATAAGAGCAGAGAATTTGGAAAGCTCAAGAGGTAAGAACTTTAAAGGTGTCGGAAAGTGGAACAATGCAAGAATTGTGGTTAAAGATGGACATGTAGAACACTGGCTTAATCATGTAAAAGTGGTTTCTTTTGATAGACATAGTCAGATGTTCAAGGCTTTGGTAGAGAAAAGTAAATATGAGAAGTGGGAAAACTTTGGCCAACTTCCAGCAGGGCACATTCTACTTCAAGATCATGGAGATGAAGTTGTCTTTAGAAATGTCAAAATCCGAGAATTTTAACTTTAGACATCAAAGAAAATGAATAAAAAATCACGCAGAGACTTTATAAAGGCTACAGCCCTTGGAGGTGCTGTAGCCGCACTTCCGTTATCAGCAAAGAGCTATAATAATATCATCGGCTCGAATGAGCGGATGAATATCGCAGTTGTAGGGATTAATAGTCGCGGTGGTGCTCATATAAAAGCAGCAGGAAACTATGCCGATGATTGTAAAGTGACAGCCTTATGCGATGTTGACAATCGCACATTTACAAAGGCGATCAAGAGATTCGACTCTCTAAATGAAAGTGACATTACGACCTATGGCGATATTAGAAAGCTACTGGAAAATGATGACATAGATGTTATCTCGATCGCTACTCCAGATTTTTGGCATGCACCGATGGCTATCATGGCAATGAATGCAGGTAAAAATGTCTACTTAGAAAAGCCATTTAGCTTTTGTCCTGAAGAGGGAGAATGGGTGATGCAGGTTCAAAAGAAAACAGGCAGTGTACTTCAGATTGGTAATCAACAGCGATCAGCGCCTACAAGCATAGAAGTTATAAATGCCATAAAGCAGGGTATAATTGGCCGAGCATATTATGCCAAAGCATGGTATACGAATAATCGTAAATCCATTGGCGTCGGAAAAAAAGCAGCCGTTCCAGATTGGCTGGATTGGAATCTATGGCAGGGACCCGCTCCACGTAAGGAGTACATGGACAATTATGTACATTATAACTGGCATTGGTTCTGGCATTGGGGAACAGGGGAGATCAGCAATAATGGATTGCATGAACTCGATATTGCAAGATGGGCTTTAGATGTGGATATACCGAGTAAAGTAAATTCTACAGGAGGTCGATTTCATTTTCAAGACGATTGGGAATTCTATGATACGCAATTAGCTTCTTACGAATTCGCAGATGGTAAATCAATAAATTGGGAAGGACGTAGTTGTAATAAATATCCTGAATTTCAAGGTAAGGGTCGAGGTACTGCCATCTATGGTACAGAAGGAACTGTAATATTAGATCGCAATGGCTACAAAGTTCTTGACAACGATAATAATGTAATCAAAGAAGGAACTGAAAAGCAGAAATCAGCAACAACTGATACCCAAGGCATAGGTGGACTTGATGGATATCACTATAAAAATTTCATTGATGGAATTAAGTATGGAGCAGATCTTAACTCACCAGCTACAGAAGCACATAAGAGCACTTTGATGTGTCACTTAGGTAATATGGCTCAAAAGTTTGGTGGATCGCTTGATATTGATGAAGTTACTGGAAGACCATATAGTAAGGATGCAATGTCTATGTGGGGCCGTGAATACGAACCAGGTTGGGTTCCTCACGTATAGACACAACGACTAAAAGTACCATATTTCTTTCTTGAAACTATAAATTTAATAGTTGAGCATTGAGGAGTATAATTAATTTGATTTTAAACTGATATTCCAATGTTCAATTTAGAAGGAAAGGTTGCCTTAATTACAGGAGGAGCAGGAGTTTTGGGCGGAGCAATGGCCGATGGCCTATCGAAAGCTGGAGCCAAAGTCGCAATTCTAAGCAGAACACAATCTAAAGTAGATAGGAAAGCAAAAGAAATTAACTACGAAGGCGGTGATGCTTTAGCACTAGCCGCTGATGTTCTTGATCTAGCGCAATTAGAAAAAGCGAAAGAGAAGCTTCTTGAAAAATGGGGGCGACTTGATATATTAATCAACTGCGCAGGTGGCAATATGAAAGGAGCCACCATAATGCCTGATCAAGATGTATTTGATCTTTCTCTTGATGATTTTAGCAGTGTTACAGATTTGAATTTAAAAGGTACCGTAATTCCCACAATGGTATTTGGGAAGATCTTAGCAGAACAAAAGAAAGGTTGTATAATAAACATCTCCTCTATGGCTGCAGACAGGACGATTACCAGGGTCGTGGGATATTCAGCCTCAAAAGCCGCGGTCAATAACTTCACAAAGTGGATGGCAGTAGAGATGATTAATAAGCATGGTGAGGGCATTAGAGTAAATGCCATCGCTCCTGGATTCTATATTGCTGAGCAGAACAAGGGTTTACTTCTCCAAGAAAATGGAGATCTAACAGCACGAGGGCAAACGATCGTTAATAATACACCTATGAAGCGATTTGGGAAACCTGAAGAATTAGTGAGCACCGTATTATGGTTGTGTAGTGATGCATCAAGTTTTGTTACTGGAATCGTAGTTCCTGTCGATGGAGGTTTTAGTGCATTTTCTGGAGTTTAATTTCTAATTAAGAAGCTATTATATTTTGAAGAAGTTACAACAGACTTGGAGATGGTATGGCCCAAATGATACTGTGAGCCTTTCGGATATAAGACAAGCCGGAGCCACAGGAATCGTGACGGCACTTCATCATATTCCGAATGGTGAGGTCTGGCCAATAGAAGAAATCCAAGAACGGAAAAAGATCATCGAAGATGCTGGATTAGAATGGTCGGTCGTGGAAAGTATTCCAGTGCATGAAGACATTAAGCGCCAATCTGGAAATTTCAAATTATATATAGAGAATTACAAACAGAGTATTACCAATCTAGGAGCTTGCGATATTAAGATTGTTACTTATAATTTTATGCCAGTCGTGGACTGGACTCGCACTGATTTGGCTTACCCAATGGAGGACGGATCTACTGCATTGAGATTTGAAAAATCCGCCTTCATTGCATTTGATCTTTACATATTAAAAAGGCCAGGTGCTGAAAAGGACTATTCCGAAAATGAAAAAGAATTAGCAAAAGCTCGCTTAGCAAGTATGTCAGAAGCCGAGCAGCTCAAGTTGACTCAAAATACTATTGCGGGTTTACCAGGTGCGATGACAGAAGGAGCTGATACGCTACCCTCCTTCCAAGCAATATTAGATACTTACATCGGCATAGATAAAGATGAACTGAGATCAAACCTTTTATACTTTATACAACAAATAACTCCTCCTGCTGATGATGCTGATGTATTATTGGCGATTCATCCTGATGATCCGCCATTCCCATTATTTGGACTGCCAAGAGTGGTAAGTTGTGCTGAAGATGCAAGGGCAATTCTTGACTGTACCGACTCTATGAATAATGGATTATGTTTTTGTACAGGTTCATATGGCGTTAGAGCTGACAATAATCTACCCGCTATGGTTAGAGAATTTAGAGATCGTATCCATTTCATACACCTTCGGGCTACTAAAAGAGATGTCGCTGGCAACTTTCATGAAGCAGATCACTTAGACGGAGATGTAGATATGTTTGCTGTTGTGGAAGCATTATCTGACGCTCAACAAAACCGTAATTTTAGTATTCCTATGAGGCCTGATCATGGACATAAGATGCTTGATGACCTTTCTAAAGACACGAATCCTGGTTACTCTGCCATCGGTAGACTAAGGGGTTTAGCCGAACTAAGAGGCTTAGAATTGGGCATATTGAGAAGTAGAAATCTTTATAACAAAGATATTTTCAATAATTACTACTAAGTTTCAAATCAATTATAAGATCCTATTCTCGTTGCTTTTTGTCATTAGCAAAAAAGCAACCAAAATACTCACGAAATAATAGCAGCGCTCTATCAAGGCACCCGCCACAATGATAGCAATCAGCTTACGCGGCTATCTCCGTCAGATGTATCCCAGACATCTGGTCTGCTACTTCGCTCACCTTCTATTTCGCTTTCCAAAAAGCTACAATTTATCACATGAATATTGTTAGTCATTAGGGAATTAAAAAGCACTTTCTTTAAAAACCAAAGGAGCATACTTCTTTGGAACTATTCTTTACATAAGATCTCTAACACACCCCCTTTCATTATTTGGTCATGGCGCAAATCCATAACTCCTATTCTTTTGTCATTCCACGTTACGCTATTAATGTAAGTTCCGGTCCCATTCTTTTTGATGGTAACCTTCATACCATTTTCTAATTTCAATATTGTTTTTTGAAACAAAGGTGTTGTTAATTCATAAACGGGATTAGCTTCTGTTCCTCCTGTCATTTGAAAGATTCCTAATTTCAATAATACAGCCAAAGCACCCATTAACCCTTGATCTTCATCACCATTGTATCCAGAATGAGGAGAAAGTCCGCCAAACGCTTTTGACCGAACCTGCCCTATCCAAAATTGTGTTAAATCTGGTCTCCCTAAATGATTAAATATAGAGGCCGTTTGCATAGAAGGTTGGTTTCCATAATTGATTGGAATTCGAGCTCTATTAGGATCCTCTCCACGCTCGTGAGAAGTACCAGAGGTGAAACCTTTTAATGCTGCTTCTTCGAATTGCGCATTTAACTTTTCCGCTGCGGCTTCCTTACCGCCCATCAAATCCGCTAAGCCTTCGATATCATGAGGGACGAACCATGTAGATTGCGCACCATTGGATTCATTAAAACCTGCTTCATATTCAAACGGATCAAAATCTTCTTTCCAATTTCCATCTACATCCTTGGCACGCATCCATCCCGTTCCTTTATCAAAAGAATTCGTATAATTCGAAGATCTATTTAAAAAGTAGCTATAATCTTCTTTGTGCCCAAGGGCTTTGGCCATTTGTGCCAAAGTCCAATCTTGATATGCATACTCCATCGTTAGACTGGCACCATCTTGATGAAAACCAAATTTCCCTTCTGGAATCGGATGAGGTACGTAGCCGTTCTTAATATAATAATCAAGTCCTCCACCTATCGTTGTATTGTGCTCATATCCGGCCTTGGACATGATTCCCATTGACATATGATTTTTCTTAAGACCAGCGTAGATTTGTTGGGTATCATAATCTTTGATTCCTTTTTGGAATGCGCTAACTATAAATGGTGTCGCGGAAGCTCCAGTCATTACATAAGTATAATTACCTCCAGAAGGTCCTCTTGGGATCAATCCACCATCCTTGTAATAAAGTAGTAATGAATTTACGAACTCATTATAGACCTTAGGGTATAGTAATCCCCATAATGTTGTTATTGTCCATTGTGCACCCCAAAATGAATCAGAATTATAATGATTGAATTTTGGCTCACCAGTTGAATTCAAAGGTACCTTCCCTATTCTAAATTCACCTCCTGTATTATCCGGATAAGCTCCGTTGACATCACTTATAATTCTCCTTCCTTGAAGACTATGCCAGAGATCCGTATAAAATCTTCGCTCTTGAATACTATCATTGTCTTCCACCACGACTCTTGACAAGAGGTCATTCCATTCATCTTTAGAATCTGAAACTACCTTCTCAAAATCCCAGTGATTCAACTCCTTTGCCATATTCAATTGAGCATTCTCAATTGATGTATATGATAGACTTACTTTCATGTGAATTTGGTCTTTATTTTCCCCAAATTGAATCATGACATTTCTATCATCAGCTTCTAGTAAATTAGAAATCGGTGTATCAAATTTCACATAAAAGTATACGATTAGATCTTTAGGCCTTCTTCTGGTAGGCATATTAGTCATCTGCCCTTGAAGCGTATATTTATCAATCTGCCTTAGACTTCCATCCTTAATTTCACAAGGCCCTAATTGTCCCGACATATTAAATACAACTGCAGATTCTTGATCTCCTGGAAATGAATATCTATGAAAACCAACTCTCTTGGTACTTGATAGTTCCGCTTCTATTCCATATCTATTTAATAATAATGAATGATAACCAACTTCTACTTTCTCTTCAGAATGATTGAACTGTGATTCATAATTAGTTAACAATTTCTCTGGCCTATTCTTATAAGCCACCGGCATTACTGACACACCGGACATTTGCCAAGCATGAATATGGCTGAAACCTTTGATAGTATCAGTATCGTATCTATATCCACTCCCCCAAGCACCCCCTAACTGTGTATCTGGACTAAGGTTTACCATTCCAAAAGGTCGACACGCGGAAGCAAAATAAAACCATCTCGAATTCGCTGCATCTAAAAGTGGATATACTTGATCGACAGGCCGGATATCGGTATCCGTAGCATTTGAAATCTTATCTGCAGTGCATGAAAACTGCAACCCAATTATAATAAAGCAAAATACAAAAACTGTTACTGGCTTTAATCTATAATACATATGAGGAGAGATTAATTAAAAATCAATAATTGATAAAAAATACCGCAAACCCGCGATCAACCTTGAAAGAAATGGCCTTCATAAAAGTCAACATTCTCCTTAACGACAATCTCCACTGGAATATCGCAGTTGAGTTGAGAATCATCTTCCTCTGTAAGATATTTATAAAGACCTTTAATAGCTGTATACCCTTGGAATTTTGGCTTTTGATTAATTAGAAAATTAATCTCGCCACTCTTTAGAAAAGCAACATTTCGTTTATTTAGATCGAAACCTACTATATGTGTATCGGTAATATTATTCTCTGCCAACAGAGTTGGAATTAGAAAAGATCTTGAATTCGTTACAAATATTCCTTTGGGGCTATCTCCTATAAGTGCATTCCTTATTTCAGTAGACAAATCCAATTCCCCTTCCATAGGATGGTTTATAACATGAATATCAATTTTATTTTGCCCATACTCTTCATCAAAGAAAGCCCTATAGCCCTCTTCTCTTTGAAAGTTGTTTATTTGCTTGCCACGCTCATTTAGAATATTGACAACAAAGTATTTTCCATTCTTCCCTATCAACCCATTGAGCAATCTACCTGCAACCTTACCGGCATTAAAAGAATTCTGACGTATATGGTTACTCTGAATATCTAATGTTCTCTCCGTATCTAAGAATACGACTGGCATATTCTTTCTTTTTGCCCTATCTACCAAAATATTACTTTCAATCTCAAAAAATGGAACTGTAATCAAAGCATCAAACTCCTTTTCAAAGATTAACTTCATACCATCTCTAAATGTCCTCGGATTCAAAAGGTCGAAATAAAAATACTCTGCTGAGATCCCCAACTCGCTTAGTTCATCCAGCGCTGTATCCACTCCCTGCAATGGTAAATTCCAATAGCCAAAGCCATTCTTTGACTTTGGTACGAGAATGGCTATTCTTATAACTTTAGTAGACGCCAATTTAAGACGACTGGCCATAATATTCTTTTTATAACCATTCTCCTCCACAATTTTTTGAACCCGAGCTTTTGTCTTGGAGGACACTCCTTCCCTGTTATGAAGCACCCTATCAATTGTCCCTATAGACACCTCCGCCAATTTGGCCAATTCCTTAATTCCTAAATTTTTATTTTCCGAATTCATTTAATACATAAACTTTCCTTTTGTACAAGGGTAAAAATATATGTAAAAATACTTAAAATTTAATTACTTTCGTTAACGTACACGAATTCAGACTAAATCTAATTGTTATGTCCAAAGACCTTTCACGAAGAAAATTTCTTGCCTCAGTAAGTATGTTAGCGGCCGGATGCGCTGTCTCATCACCCATTCATCTCATGCCGGCACCTGATCAAAAACTAAAAGTCACTCTTGTTGGTTGTGGAGTTCGAGGGACAAGTTTCTGGGGGCAACGACTAGTTCAGCAATATTCTGACATAATGGAGTTTGTGGGACTGTGCGATATTAATCCTGGTCGATTAGAATATGCTTTGGAATATATGGGAGTAAGTTGTCCGACTTTCTTGGATTTCGAGGAGATGGTTTCTTCTACTAAGCCGGACTTAATTATTGTTACAACTAAGGATTCTACGCATCACGAATTCATAATTAAAGGACTCGATATGGGTTGTGATGTATTAACAGAAAAACCCCTAACTACGGATGAGGACAAATGTCAAGCTATAATAGAAGCTGAAAAGAGATCTCAGAAAAATCTAATCGTCGGTTTCAATTATAGATGGAGCCCTTATATGACCAAGATTAAAGAAATGCTGCATGAGGGTGCTATTGGCAAAGTTACATCCGTAGATTTTCATTGGTACTTAAATACCTATCATGGTGCTTCTTATTTCAGAAGATGGCATGGACAAAAGGATAGCGGAGGAACACTATTGGTCCATAAGGCTACGCACCATTTTGACCTATTGAATTGGTGGATAGATTCTGATCCAGCCGAAGTGTTTGCCTATGGCGCACTTGAGCATTACGGCAAGAATGGGCCATTTAGAGGTGAGAATTGTCGTACATGTCCGCACAAGAGCGATTGCAAATTCCATTGGGATATTACGAAGCACGAACGGGATATGAAACTCTATGTTGAAAATGAAAAATACGACGGCTATATTAGAGATAATTGTTTGTTTCGTGAGGAGATAGATATTTATGATAAAATGTCCGCACAGATAAAGTACGCTAATGATGTCGTGGTTAATTACTCCCTGACGACTTACTCGCCATATGAAGGATGGAAGATCGCCTTTAACGGCATGGACGGACGCATCGAAGCATGGCTGGATATACCATATTACGAGAATATGAATATGAGTCAAGCTGAAATGCATGCTGCTGAAATGGCCCAAGGAGTTGATAAAGATATGGTGTCAAAACCCATCATTGTACACCGTAACTGGAATAGTCATGAGACGCAAACAGTTAATTACGATCGTAAAGGACATGGAGGAGGTGATGCAAAGCTTCAGAATAAAATATTCAAGAACCCAAATAATCCCGATCCGCTAAAACATGCAGCTGGAATACGAGATGGTGCCATGTCTATACTTATTGGTGTCGCTGCTCGCAAGAGTATCGAAAGTGGTCAGGCGATTAAGATCGGCGATCTTACTGAATTGACACCGTCCGTACATAGAATATAGTTGTGATTCAGGCCTTATCTGGTAGACAAGTAAAGAGCTAATAACAAGGTCCTTTATAGGGGCATCCGGAAACTATATAAATAATTGATAATCAGAAAGTTACGCCCCAATACGGATCGTTTAGGGTCCCAAATTCTATATATTTAGTCTATATTCTGTGCAGCGATCCTCTTCCTCCTGAATTCTGAATTCAAGAATATTTGCAAAACTTCAAATCCCTGGTCTTATGATTTAAGAATTTGCATTTATTCATTGATAATTACAATATCAATGAATACGCTTTGCTTTTGGACTCTATATTTTGCCTTACTCCTGAATATGCCTTTATAGATCACCAGAACCCGAATAAAGGGGAACATTTCCTTTTGATCCTATATTTTCTACCAAGGTTTTCCTGTACCTTGTAATAACCACATCTTCGACCACGCGCTATTGTTGCCATCTGGCGCTGTAAAATCAGTAGACTCTAATTTACTTATCGCAGCTCCTGCATTAATAGGATTGAAATCTATCTCATCTAATGAGTAGTAAAGTCGAATAGGTAGAATGTCTCTATTGACAAATACCCCTGCCTGAAGATTAGGAAGGCCCGTACGACGATAATCAAACCATGCCTCTCCGGCTGCCGTCCAACTGGCGATCCACTTCTGCTCAATGATCTGTTCTATAGATCCATCGAATTGAACACCCTCGTTATTAATATAGCTTGAATACGCTCCATCTACTCCCCAAGTTGTAAAAGAAGAACGTATACCCTCGTTGTAGTGTTCTCCTGCACTTGAACCAGTATTCCATCCCATAAGTGCCGCTTCCGCAAGGATAAAGTGTATTTCCGATGCACTTAGCATTCGTGCTTTGAGCAATGGCCCCGATGCGCTCTTATATCTGTCATTAAGATGTGAGGCATGAGGGTTATCTGGGGCTTGTTCAAGATTAGGATTTAGATTATATGCTTGTGGAACATTTGACCAAGCTGGAGGCAATCCCACATAATTGGGATCAGAGTTTATAGGAAATCCAAGTGTACTGATATATTGATCTTCAACATTTTTAGCAACAAATCGAACTCCATCTATAATCTCATCAAAACCATCTGAGCGAGATTCATCAACAATAATTTGGATATCAATAGGCTGTGCCCAAATCCCTATTCTTGGGTCTGAGAGAGATTGTAATTTTTCTATTAGAGTGGAACACATCATAAGTCTTCTAAAACTACTCCCTCCCGATCCATCAAAGACAACGTTATTAGGCCATGCGTCTGCTGCACTATTCCCAGGATAAGCTATCGAAGCATCATCACCTGGAGTCGTAATCAAAGGATAATTAGAAGGGTCTCCCGTTATTTTTTCTATTCCTTGCTGAGCGACGGAAGGTGTCTTAGCAGAGAGTCGCATATAATATCGCAATGCAAGTGAGTTGGCAAATTTTCTCCATTTCGTAACATCACCGGCATAAAGTGCATCTTGAATAGGGCTTATGTCAGAATAACTATCTTGACTTTTAGAAAGTAGCGTATTTGCGGTTTCAAGATCGGCAAGTATGCCTGTGTATATATCTGATTGCGGATCGAATACAGGCTTGATATTTTCCTCACCTCCCAGCTCTCCCTTAAGAGATGAAGTATAAGGTGCATCACCCCAGAGGTCCGTAATTAGACCAAATACATAAGATTTCATGACTAATGCGATACCCTGATGAAATTCTAAATTGAGTTCGACGGCTTTGTTATAGAGTTCATCATTATTTCTTAAAATTGCGTAGTAAGCAGACCAGTTGTCGTCATCCCAAGCGTAACTATTATGACTACTTGAAAATCCATCTTTCTGAGTATGTTGCATCACCGCAGCGATATCGCC
>JBLIDB010000023.1:0-33543 GCA_047634015.1 Saprospiraceae bacterium | reverse complement strand
TCGATTCGTCAGGGAAATCATGCATAAATGTTAGGATGTTCATATCTTCTTTTTACCAAAGATATAGGCCACAATGCAACCTATCTGCACACTAACAAACTACTGGTAAACTTCCGTACATTCATATAGTTTTTTATTCATTTTGGACAATTTTGTGATTACTAAATATAATCTTATACCAGATAAATTTAGTAAACGGATATAATAATTCCTCTACAATAATACCAGTCATAGGGCCAAGTCGCTGCTTAGAACATAAGATAAACACAACTAATCCCCATTTTATGTGATGACATTTACCTAATAGGGTTTTGTCGGATAGACATTATGTTATGCAGATTATGGCCGAAATTGCTTTCTTTACGCTATATCTTTTTCCTATGTTAAAACTGAATGCCAAAGACTTAAAGAAGATCATAATGATAGGGGATCGCATCCTTATTAGGCCAACAAAACCAACGATGAAGACTGAAGCAGGACTGTATCTGCCGCAGGGTATGCATAAAACGGAGGATTTAAGAACCGGATATATCATAAAAGTTGGTCCTGGATATCCTATTCCAATGCTTCAAGACGAAGATGAGCCGTGGAAGGACAAGAGGGATAATGTAAAGTATGTGCCGCTACAACCAAAAGCTGGTGACCTTGCCGTCTATCAGCAGAATAGCATATTCGACTTAGTATTTAATGGAGAAGAATATGTTATCGCCACCAATAGAGGAATATTCATGCTTATAAGAGAAGAAGATTTAATGTGATTTCTTTATTCTAAGAGGACAGAATAGGGCGTTCTTTGCATTGAAGCTTATGTGTTCAATGGTAGAGATCTATATGAGCTAATGTTGCCTACTTGATGATTTCTTGAACGACGACCCTTTGTTTGTTGCGCTCTTCTTGTTCTTGCTTTCTTAGATCAAATATTTTATTACCTCTTTCTTTCAATTCAATAGGAGCATCTCTGAGATACCTATGATAACTGATAATCAGAAATCGAGCCATATCATCAGGAAGTGTTACTCCATAAGATTTAATATGGTGAGAGAGGCGACTGCCTTCGTAGAAGTTCCAGTTGACAATCATCCATTTTCCTAAACCAAATACCAAGCGTTCCGCAGCTAATTCTTCATTGGCTTCCAATAATCGAGCTCTTCCTTCTTCATTGGATAAGTCATCTATTTGTTTCATAGCGTCCATTAAATCTATTGGGATGTAGACGTCATTGATGTATTCTAACTGGATGTTTTCTTCGTATTTCTTTAGATATGCTTCTTCTGCCGACTGGGATAAACCCAAGAATGTAATTGCGATAGTAAATAAATAAGTTAGCCCAATTCTGTTCATGTTATAGATAACGGGCATGTAGTCAAATAGATTCTTACATTCGTTATTTTAATCAGCATTTAATAAGTTGCATCGTATGCGTATAGGATTCATCGAAGCTCTCCTAATACAACTCTTGGTCTACGCACTTATATACATGGGCGATAGCTATGTCGGATTCTTGATTTGCTTGGTGGCTTTGTTTATTGCCGCTTCAGTATTTATTTTAAGTATTGTCTTTGAGATGATTGAAAGATCCAAAGTGCCCAAGGCTTATTTTAAATATCTGTTCAGTGCAGTTCTGGCACCATTGGTCGTATTGCTAATCTTTTCATTTGTGATGGACGGAAGCTTTGCATGGATGGAGGGGTAGGAGAGGATAACTTTTCTACAGATTAATTGGATGGGGAGAGATGAATGTTAACAAGGCTTTGATTGTTTTAAATATTAAGAAACAGAGTAATTATTATGATGAAGCGATAAATATTAGGACTAAGGCATTCTTTAAAGGCATGTCGAGTTAAAGGGAATTAATACAGGATAACTATGAGGCCGTTGCTATACATCTTGCCTGTCTAAATGGAGAGGAGAAAGTTATAGGAACAGGAAGGTTGAATATTGAAGAGGATATTGGATTAATCTCTCAAATGGCCGTTGATAAAGATTATCAACTTAATATGGGTATAAGCAAAAGTATTCTGCTCGAATTTATAAGTAAATGTGACTTACACAAAGTCAAAAGGGTTGAGCTAAGGGCGCGAGAATCAGCAATTGGATTTTACCAAAAATATGGCTTCAATGTAGTTGGAGAAAAACACACTTCTCAGAAAACTGGAATAGTCCATCAAAAAATGAGACTTATATTGAAATAATAAAAAAAATTATTTCAACACTTTACTTCATCACATTCTTCTTCTTATTCATTTCTCTTACCGCTAACTCCATGCCGCGGGGCGTAAGGGAAAACATAGAAATGACACGTCGAAGCATCGTAGTGGTCCATGTGATATGCCAGTGTTTTTCAGATACTGGATTTAGCCACACTGTTTTTTTGAATTTCTCTTTGATGCGACCCCATGCGATGATACTTCCTTCATGCAATTCATAAGGAGCCATGGCAGCATCTCCGATAATGAAGATTCTATAATTCGGATCTTTTCCTAATATTTTTTCGAGAGGCACTCTTCTGGTGCGCCGCTCATCTTCATAGACATACTTAAAGATCGTATTATGAAAGTAATAGGTCTCCAGATCATGGGCATAGCGAGTCTTCATCTTCTTAAAAAGTGCTTGGATCGGTTTGATATAATAATCCATGGAGTAACCTCCGTTGTCTATTAATAGAATCACCTGAAGCTTGTCTTCTGTCTTTTCAAGTTCTATAGGTAGAAACAGCCCGCCTTCTGCCACTCCTTGTTTGATTGTTATTGGAATATCGAGATACTGATCATTGGATTCTTGGATTACTCCTTTGAGACTGGCCAGGGTAGCGTCAATATTGTCATCTCCGATTCGAGCATCAATATCTACAGGAAAGTATTGAGGATCATCCATCACTTCTCTCGCCATGCGGCCTCCTCCGGAGCCTCCGACTCTGATGCCGCCCATGGCAGCGCCACTATTTCCATAAGGAGAGATTCCTCCAGTTCCTACCCAGTGAGAACCTCCATCATGCTTGCTGTTTTGCTGTTCGAGGACGCGTTCCATCCGCTTCCTTAATTCCTCCAAATCTATAAATCTATAGTCAGCGGCCTTATCTATTAGGCGATCCGCATTAGCGTCATCACCGCCATTTCGATCTGCATCTGCTTGATCGGGATTATCTTCTGCGAATATCTTCTCGCCATCGATCACCCGCTTGATATCATAAGTTGTGGTATGCACTTCATCAAGAAATCTTTCGATAAGCTCATCGACCTCCATCTTACTTCGGAGCTCATCACCTTTGATAAAATCATCTAACCAATCCTTAAAGGCCTGACTTCTGGCGACAGCATCGCTCAGTCGCTCTCCTGGTTTGATATCTATTCCAATAAAATATTGATAGAATGCTTGCGAATATGGACCCATATGAGTTGGGTCTTTGACTAAGACACCTTTGAAAAAAGTATATAAATCTCCTAGCGTATAAATCAACTCACGATCGATAGCCTTGCGCAATAATAGCAGGGATCTAACATCTGCGGGGACTCCATAAGAGCGACATACTTCAGGAAATGTATCAAACATAGTTGATTACTTGATTTTGAATCTCTTTAATAACCAGCAGTCCAACCGCCGTCATATTCTGTCATATTATTGGCCACTCTCCGCAGGTCATCTTGTGTCTTGATCAATGCTCCAATACCATCAATCTTATTAATTCTTTCTATAGCTTCTTCTGTACTGAAAGTTTTCATGTACTTCAACCAATTGAGTAGCTCTCTTGTGGAAGGAGCTCTTTCAAGGCCTAATTGCCGTAGCTTATAGAAAAGATCAATAGCACTTGAAACCATCTTCTCATCAGCATTTGCAAAATGCTTAGCGACGATATTACGCATGATCTCTGGCGATGGAAAGGAGATATAGTGATAAATACATCTGCCTTTAAATGCTGTGGGGAGTTCTTGTTCTCTATTCGATGTAATAACAATAGCTGGCATGTTCTCTTCAGAAACGGAAATAACCTCTCCAGATTCAGGCATGATAAACTTTCTGTGACTTAACGCATAGAGTAAATCGTTAGGGAATTCACGAGGAGCCTTATCGATTTCATCTATTAGAAGGACTGAGTGCGGCGAAGAATATGCCTTTGTAGCAGGCCCTTGAGCGACATAATCTTTAAGGTTATCCGTAGATCTTCCGCTAGTATTTAGTTTTGAATCGAGTCCTTTTTCTTCTCGTTGAGCATTTAGGACTTCAATCTGAGAGTCTCTCAGATACTTTACATGGTCGAACTTTGCTACGAACTGTTCAACTGAGCTTTTGGATCCCACTGGATAAACATGCAAATCCAGTTGCTTACTTTGAGCATATTGAAGTGGAAGTTCTGTTTTTCCAGTTCCGGGCTCTCCTTCTATCAACAAAGGCATTCCTAATACTCTTGACATATGAAATGCTTGCGCCAATTCTCTGTCACATATGTATAGATCTGAGCCTTCCCAGTAACTTGTTTCTGCCATACCTTTTTCTTATTTTGACTAATTGTCCAAAAGTATCCTAATCAATCTTTATTTCTAAATAAGCCAACTATTTTAATTGTCACATTGGGACAGTATAGCCTAAACCGACAAAACTTTAAATGGTTAATGTTGACACGGGAATAGATTGATAGATAGTATTTTATTACATTTACATATAATATGTTTTATACCCTTCTGCATAATCCTTTAGAATAAAAATGAATTCTTTGTGAGTACCGCGCTAATAAATGAAGCTAACTTTGAACAAGTCTTCAAATCGTACTTCGGACCTCTTTGTAATTATGTGAACAGCCATATTAAGGACTGGGAGAACAGTCGAGAGATCGTTCAAGGGGTTTTTCTTAAAATTTGGGAAGGTCGAACTAATTTAGAAATAACCACTTCGGTTAAGAGCTACCTCTATTCTGCCGTAAGAAATCGCATGATAGATTATATAAGATCTAACAAGAAAGCGAAAGAGTATGCCAGTACGTTAGATCCGGAAGGCATAAATAACGAGGACAAAGAGATGGATTCTTTTCTCATAAGAGAGGAAATCCTCAAGTCTATGGAGAAAATGAAGCCCAAAATGAAGAAAATATTCGCTCTTAGCAAGATGGAAGGGCTAACATATAGTGAGATTGCTTCATACTTGAACATCTCAAAGCGAGCGGTTGAAGATAATGTAGCAAAGGCACTCAAACATTTAAAAGACGATCTTGCAACTAATAAGGATTTATTTGGATAAGAATTAAAAAAAAATGTGAGAACGCCTAACTTAATCGTCTTAGAGTAGTAATGAGCATAAAAGTAAGAGATATATTACAATTCCTTGATGGGAATTCTTCTTCAGAGACCATAAAGGATCTCCAGACTTGGGCATATGACGACCTCAAAAATGCTCAGGATCTTGCTGTTTATCAGGCTATTTATAACGAGCTTGCGGGTTTACGAGATTATAAAAAAGTCGATGTAGAGTGGAGTAGTCTTGTGGGAGGCCAACAAGCTTCAGCAGAAGTTGTTGATCTTATTGAGGCCAAAGATGTTGAGAAAGTAACCGACTTAGATGTTTTGAGGTACATAGATGGAAGGTCGGATAATAGAAATAAGCAAAAAATTCAAACTTGGGCAGCCAATTCAGTAAGTAATCAGAAGGATTTATACGCTATGGAAGAAATATCCAAAGAATCCAAAGGTTTGTCCGATTACAGATTGGTATCTGCTGATGCTGAATGGAAGCTATTCAGTAAATCACTACAATCCTCAACCCCAGTTATTGCGCTGCAACCACAACAGAAGGCGTATGAAGAAAACGAGAGAAGACTAATACCTGCGTGGTTTAAGTATGCGGCCGCCGCTGCGATACTTTTGTTAGGAGTTGCGATGGTTTGGAGAGTGAGTTCCGCTTCTTCTGATCTTGAAACGCTGACATTTGCAACCTTAGACGTACCCGATGATATTGAAATATCAGACGGCACTATAATTCACCTTAAGGAGAATTCGAAAATTACTTACTTCGCAAATTATAAGAAAGTAAAAGAAAGAAAAGTAGAATTGGTAGGCCAGGCGGAATTTCAGATTGTGAATATAGAAAATATGCCATTTGAAGTTATTACTTCAGATCAAATAGGAATAAAAGTGTTGGGAACAACTTTCTCTGTGGAGAATAACGAAGACTTCATTAAGGTCGTGAATAATATAGAAGGGAAAGTAAAGGTTTATGCCTTGGTTGATACTGCGGTAAATGTCATAGTTGATTCAGGAGAATGTTTTGGTTATACTGGCGCCAAATTCTTAAAGATAGAAGCTATAGAAGAGAATAGTAACGCTAAGAACTACGACGTTCTATTTGTTCTCGATTTTTTAATGGAAACTTCTGGATGGAAAGTAATTAGCTCTCCGTACACTGAATTTGATGGTGAGGATATGATTCTTATAGATCTTGACCAGCCGTACGAAGAGATTCTTGAAGACTTAGTTAAGAGAGCAGATTTCTCTTATAAGAAACTAACTTGTGACGGATGTTACATAGTTGATCGTTTCCAGGGACAAGAGTAATTCTCTTTTAAAATCATCTCCTTTATTGTTGTTGGCTCAGTTAGAATTTTCGTCAATCTCTATTCATAATTTATGAAGCGGTTCTCTATTTCGACAGTATCAGACTTAGTTAAAGTCGTTAGATATATAGAAGAACTAGAGGGTTTCAGTATTTGCGCTTTAATCGGAGATCTAGGCGCTGGTAAGACGACTTTGGTCAAATCATGGTTGGGCTATAAGAAAGTCGAAGGATATGTTTCGAGCCCTACGTATGCCATCATTAATGAGTACGAAGGCCCCTCATCTATTATTTACCATATGGATCTCTATCGTCTTAAGACAATAGGAGAAGCACTTGAGATTGGAATAGAAGAATATTTGCATTCCGGAAACTTATGTCTCATAGAATGGCCTGAATTGATTACTGGGCTTTTCCATTTGCCTTATTTAGAAATTCAGATAATAGCCCTCCCTGATGAGTCTCGCGAAGTAATTGTAAGAAAAGTCTCGTAATTATTTACCTTCAAGCTGTTTTTAGATCATCATTGAACTCATATTAAGCTTCGGGTTTTACGATGATATTCCGATACGATAATTCAGTAATAACAATTCCTTGAAAGATAAATATCAGTTTTCAAGCTTCTTTGCTAAAGGGCATTACGAAACTCAGGTAGAGACCCTTGAAGTAAGATCCAAAGAAGAAGGCATTACCATTGGTATTCCTAAAGAGCATACACTCAATGAAAGTAGAGTGTCTCTGGTACCAAATTCTATAAGATCAATTGTAGGTTATGGACACGCTGTTGTAGTAGAATCTAAAGCCGGAGAGGCTTCGCAATTTAGTGATGATCACTTCGCCTCTGCAGGAGCACAAATAACCACGGATATTAGGACTGTATACAAATCCACAATAGTTCTAAAATCTTCTCCTCCTACAATAGAGGAATTGGAATGGATGGATGAAGGACAAGTATTGATTACTCCTCTACAGTTGCCAGTTATAACGAAAGCTTACCTCGAGAAAATCAAAAACAAGAAGATCATTGCTATCGCTATGGAGCATCTGCAATATGATGATGGCTCATTTCCTGTAATCAGGATTATGAGTGAAATAGCTGGTCGTATGGCAATCTTAACTGCTTCAGAGCTCTTGTCTATAAATGAAGGTGGTCGCGGAGTACTTTTAGGAGGTGTCTCTGGTGTTCCTCCAGCAAAAGTTGTAATTCTTGGCGCTGGCGTTGTGGGTGAACATGCGACAAGAACAGCCCTCGGATTAGGGGCTTCTGTACGAATATTTGATAATGATATTTATAAAATTATAAGATTACAGAATAGGGTAGGGCAACAATTACATACTTCTTCTATAAATCCAGAATACATCGCCTACCAGTTGACAAGCGCTGATGTAGTTGTGGGAGCAATGCATTCTAAGACGGGGAGATCTCCTATTCTTGTTACAGAAGAGATGGTTAGCAATATGAAGCAGGGTTCTGTAATTATCGATGTGTGTATTGACCAAGGTGGCTGTTTTGAAACTTCCCAATACACAACTCATGAGAAACCTACATTTGTAAAACATGGAGTTACCCATTACTGTGTTCCGAATATCGCCTCTAAGGTGGCACGGACGAGCTCAATGGCCATAAGTAATATATTGACACCACTGATTCTTAAAATTGGGAACAGCCCATCTATTAAGGATACATTGTATCATAGTGATGGTATACGGCATGGAGTTTATTCTTATGCAGGTCATCTTACGAATGAGTACCTTTCTAAAAGATTTGATATTAAATATACGGCATTAGAACTACTGCTTACCTCAGCCCGATAAACAGAATTATGAAGCGCACGATTATTGTATTATTATTGGCTTGTTCGATAGGCCTATTCTCTTCACAAAGTAGATTCGATGATGTTAGTATCAAAATCCATAAGTTGACAGATCGAATCTCTATGTTGGAGGGCTCAGGTGGGAATATAGGCCTATACGTAGGTGATTCTGAGACCTTTATTATTGATGATCAGTAGGCTCCTTTATCAGATAAGATCAAGAAGGCAATCTCAACCCTAACGGATCAACCTCTTACTCGATTATTCAATACACATTGGCATGGAGATCATACTGGTGGTAATCAAGTATTTGGTGCGGAAGGAGCCCAAATTATGGCACATCAGAATGTCTATCAACGAATGTCTACAGCGCAGAATAGAGCGGGCAACATAACACCTGCCTCTCCGAAAGAGGCGCTACCAGAGATAACTTTTGATCAAAAGATGCATTTCTATGCATTGGAAGAACCTGTCTTATTTATTCATATCCATAATGCGCATACTGATGGAGATGCATTAGCGTGGTTCGCAGAAAGTAATGTGATGCATATGGGAGATGTCTTCTTTAATGGTCGTTATCCTTATATAGACCTTAATTCTGGAGGCTCATTGAACGGAATGATCGAAGCAGTTGAGGTGACGAATTTATTAGTTGATGATACCACACAGATTATACCCAGTCATGGACCTATGGCAAATAAAGAAGATCTACTTGGTTACTATAGTTTCCTAAAAACGTTGAAGGAGCGATTAATGAAAGCCATTAATGAAGGGACTGCCTTGGAGGACATTAATGTCGCAAAGATGGTTAGCGGATACGAAGATTTAAAATGGAATTTTATCAATGCTAAAAAGATCGTTTCTATAGGCTATGAAAGCCTCAAAAATCAAACTTAGTCCTAATCTGAAAGATCAATACTGTATGTTTCTCCATTCACTTCGATAGTGACTTTGTCATCTCCCATATAATTGATAGTAACTATATAGGACTCTAAGAAATCTAT
Source organism: Saprospiraceae bacterium (assembly GCA_047634015.1). Classification (GTDB taxonomy): domain Bacteria; phylum Bacteroidota; class Bacteroidia; order Chitinophagales; family Saprospiraceae; genus JAJRXG01. The sequence continues at coordinate 24,188 of JBLIDB010000023.1, read as the reverse complement.
TCCTTGAAACTTTAATTCTGCTCGGGCAGAGCCTCCATTTACTTCTTGATCTAAGAAGCCGATATTCAATTCATCCAAAACGAATCGAATAGTAGTATTGACAATTTTTTCATTTTCTCCGATACCTATTGTCATTGCGCCAGATTGACCAGTAGAGCCGGTCATTACAAGATTTTCTTCTATTAATTCAACCCTTGCTTCATAAGAAGAGGCTTGTAGAAATGTTCCATTAATTCTATCAACAGAATAAGACCCTTCGCTGGCTCCACTATAGGAGAAGCTATTCGGTATACTATTATCATTACAATGCATGCTAAAGAATAATTCTGATTCAGCGGTTAGCTGTATTTCATTGATATCTATAGATGTGGCAAAGACGGTATCAATCTTGATATTACAAAGATCAGTTATGTTACTTAAGTTGAGAGTTCCTACCCATAAGTTAGGGTTTAGGAAGCTTTTCGGTTGAATATATGGACCTTCTGTAATCAAAATAGAACGCATGCTTGACACTATTTCTTCGTTAGAAATATGACGTTCTTTTTGCTCCTCGATAGCAATATCAGAACAAGCCTGAACCAAAAGGATTAGGGCTAAGAAGGGTATTGTTTTTATTAGTAGTTTAATGCACATATTATTCGTACCGGACTTTCAGGACCGTATACACCTTTAAGACAACTATAAGGTGGTCTTACCCCTAGATGTTTTCAGTAATTTATATCGGTAAGAATCTCTTAAAGCTTCCCAACTTGCCTCTATTATACTGGAATCCGCACCACTAGTCCACCAAGAGTCCTGACCGTCCGAGGATTTGATCAATACTTGCGTAATCGAATCGGTTCCTAAATTTGATTGTAGAATTCTAACCTTATAGTCTATAAGGTGAACTTTTTTAAGTTCAGGAAAATGAGCTCCAAAAGCAATTCGTGCGGCATGATCAAGAGATCCAACAGGTCCTGAAGACTCTGCAACTGATATTTTGACCTCTTCTTCTCCGGCCAATTTTAATTTTACAACAGCTTCTGAAAGCTTGTGGTCTGTACCTCTTACTACTTCAGATATAATTCGATAACTAACAAGCTCAAATATATCTTCATGCCCTTTGAAATGTTCGTGAAGAATCACATAAAAGGAAGCATCAGCATTTTCAAATTCATGCCCTTCATTTTCCAACTGCTTAATTCTCTCAAGAAAGCTTTTCATCAATGGGGATTTCTCGTTGATGTCAACGCCCATTTTCTTGGCTTTCATGGAGATACTGCTACCGCCAGACATATCAGATAATAGTATGCGTTGTTCATTCCCGATGAGCTCCGGCTTCATGTGTTCGTAACTATGAGCTACTTTCTTGGCCGCGTTGGCATGGACGCCACCTTTATGGGCAAATGCACTCTTTCCTACAAACGGCGAACGTCGAGAAGGAACACGATTCGCAAGTTCATCGACTGTATTGCTTAATACTTTTAGTTGATCTAACTTTTTAGCACACTTCAGATCGTAATTTAGCTTAAGCGCTAAGTTTGGAATGATAGAGGTGAGATTTGCATTCCCGACTCTTTCACCATATCCATTGAAGGTTCCTTGAACCATATTCGCTCCTGATTCTATGCCAGCTATAGAAACGGCCACACCAAGACCACAGTCATTGTGACAATGAACACCAACATTAGTATCAGGAAGAAGATTATTTATTTCTAATACAATCTTACCAAGCTCAGCCACTTGTGTGCCACCATTTGTATCACATAATGTTACAAAAGATGCACCGCCGTTAATGGCTGCCTTAAGCGTAGCCAAGGCGTATTCAGAATCATTCTTGTACCCATCAAAAAAATGTTCAGCATCATATATGACTTCTTTACCCATTTTTGTCAGGTAGGCAACCGAGTCTTCGATCATTTCGAGGTTTGTCTTTGGTGTTGTCTTAAGCACTTCTGTAACATGAAGAAGCCAAGTCTTACCAAAAATCGTAACCACAGGTGTATTGGCATCCAAAAGCATTTGTAATTGAGAATCTTCTTCAGCACTTGCATTCGCCCTGCGTGTAGAGCCAAAGGCAGCAATTTTAGCATGCTCAAAGGTTTCATCTTGAATGAGCTGAAAGAATTCCATATCACGTGGATTAGAACCTGGCCAACCACCTTCGATATAATCAATACCAAATTGATCCATCTTCTTGGCTAAGATTACTTTATCTCTGGCGCTAAACGAGATACCTTCTGCTTGTGTACCATCTCTGAGAGTGGTATCGTAGATCATTATTTGCTTAGGACTCAATAGAATGACACTTTTCGTCGAATTGATTTAACTGCCTTCTGGAGGAGGGATTCAATATATTATTCCTCCCGCATAGTAAGAGTTGCAATCTATTCTGTTACTCAAATACAAATTCAGAACCACACTGAAATACAAAGATGCTAAATTCAATTAAAGTAAACAGAGTGCCGCATGTCAAAAGACTCGATAAGGGTTGACTTATTTATCCTGTTTTGCGAAGACCTCTTTTAATATAGGCGAAGTACGAAGGCCAACATCTTGTCTGATGCCCTCTTCTTTCTTCTCGACAAGACTAAACATGCCTTTCAGCGCATAAGTGTTTACGTGATCATCAAGATCAGGATTCATTTTCTTTTGGAACGGTATTTTGTTGTAAGCGTCGACCGCGGACTTCCACAAAGATCTTGCATTTACTTCGTCAAGTGCTTTCTGAATAACTGGCATGAATTCCTTGTATAGTGCTTGGCCAGAAGTTTCCTCCAAATATCGTGTTGCAGCATCTTTTTCACCCATAAGTATATTGGTGGCATCTTGAAAAGTCATTTGCTTAATCGCTTCGAAAAATACGGGGCCTGCTTTTTTGGCTGCGATTTCGGCAGCTTCATTCATTTTTGCTAAGAGGTCTTTCTCTACGTTATTGAATCCAGGAACTTTGGATACCGTGCTTATAACTTTTCGAGCATCTTCAGGAATGAGTATCTTATAAGGACTTCCAAAATATCCATTTTCGCTACTTAGCGACTCAACAGCTTCATTAACGCCTACTTCTAATGCCTCTTTTAGGCCACCTGCTACATTTAGTCCCCCTTCGTCTCCCGTTACTACCGCTTTAGCTTTATCTAATAATTTCCCAAATTGTGCTTGACTTGGAATTACAATACCAACTATGAATAAAAGGACTATGGTTATATTTTTCATTTTGTTCGATTTGAGTTCATAATGGGTTGTAATATAATCTCATTCAATAACTGTATAAAGACAAGTAACGTTGTTGAGAGAAGATTTTTAACTCAATTTTATGTCTCACCCCTGTACAAGACGACATTGTACTGTCAGCAATTATAATAGATCGCTGTTGCGACGTCTTCTTAATAATTCTCTTTCTTCTCTGGTGAGTTCGAAAGTATCTCTTGGTAGAAAATATCCTTCGTCTTTCGGTTCATTAGCCCAAGGATCGACCTCTTCTTCATTTTGCTCCCTGTTATCTTTCATAAGATACGCTACAAAAATCCCTACTAACCCTCCATATAAATGGCTTTCCCAAGAAATGCCATCTTGATTGGGGAGGACTCCCATAAAAAGTCCGCTATAGAGAATGGTAATAACGAGTGCAAGGATTATAGATTTAATATTGCGTCTAAAGATTCCTGTCCAGCAAACAAAAGAGACTAACCCATAAACTACTCCACTCGCTCCTATATGGATAACATGGCCCCTCGAACCAATCCATACAGCCACGCCGGTAAATACATATATCATCAGCATGCTTTGAAAAGCAATTCTACGATAAAACACTAAAATTAACAATGTGAGGACGAAGAGTGGAACACTGTTAGATATGAGATGCTGGAAGCTACCATGAATAAATGGAGATGTGAATATGCCAATAAGTCCACTTACTTCTCGAGCCTGAAGGCCAAAATTGCCTAGAGGGAGATTGAGTGCCAATTTCAAAATATGTACCAACCACATAGAGAGGATTAGGTAAATAGGAAATTGAATTGTCTTAGCGATAGATTGTTGCATATAGGAATATAGAACTTATGCGCTATATCTTCTACGCATTAGATTGATAAATCTAACTGCCTTCCCTTTTTTAGAAGCATCCGCCCAGTTAAAGTTCTCTGCCACGCCTGTTGCTAAATAAGTTTTTGCTTTATCGTAACTAACTAATGAATTAAGATGATCAATAGTTTTGTTAAAGAGCGTTTGATCCCCTTTGAACAGGTCATTGATTGTTAATATCTTATCATTAATACCCATAGATCTTCCGATATCTGTGATTTTGCCGGCAGAATATCTCGAACGGCTTTCTTCATTTTCACTTTCGATAAATAGCAAGCTCAATTCTTCAGAGATTTTAGCCTCTTGAAAAGGCTCGCTTATTACTGGCGATGGAGTTGGGACAATTGGTTGTGCTGCTATAGGCTGAGCATGCAGTGTGTTTTGACGAAGAATAGGTTGAACAGAAGGGGCTTGTAATTCCTGCCTAATAGTTGAAACTTCTTCTCTTCTAATTGCGCTACCGCGTGAATTCTCTTTAATGGCTTCATAAAAATCTCTAACGTATTGTAGCATTAGATCTTTCTCCAAGGCACTTACTCCCAATTCTTCATCTGCTGCTTCGTATAATGCATTTATCTTTTTTAGAAGTACCTTTGATTTTTCAAAGTTCATAGTAGCTGAGTTGAATGAGGTAAAGTGATCATCGCCTCCTTGGTCCCGATCGCTACATTAACTCAGATATTAGGAAAAAAGTATAATCGGAATAGATGTTTTTAGAGCCAAGATTTAGGGGGCAGAGGAGTGGATGGATAGAAGTAATCACTGGCTGTATGTTTAGTGGTAAGACAGAAGAGCTCATTAGACGTATTAAAAGAGCTACAATCGCCAATCAAAAGGTCCAAATTTTTAAACCCGCAAGCGATATTCGATATAGTGATAAAGAAGTCGTCTCTCATGACGCAAATGCGGTTGCTTCTATATTAGTAGAGAAAGCCTCCATGATCCTTCATTCCGTGGATGAGGAATCTGAAGTAGTAGCGGTAGACGAAGCTCAGTTTTTTGATGAAGAAGTTGTAAAAGTATGCGAAGAGCTTGCCTTGAATGGTAAACGCGTCATTGTAGCGGGGCTTGATCTAGATTTTCGTGGGGCACCATTTGGTCCTATTCCATCGTTATTGGCAGTCGCCGAATATGTAACTAAAGTGCATGCTATATGCCCACATTGTGGAAATTTGGCAACACATTCGTATCGAACTTCTGAAGATAGATCTACAGTGCTTTTAGGAGAGAAAGACAGCTATGAGCCGAGATGTCGCAAATGCTATTCGATGGGAAATATCCTTCGTTTCTAATTCTTTTAGAGCGTTATTGTTAATAGTTATTCCATGAATCTCCATAGTTCTTGCTTAGAAATCCCTTCATGGCACCCGCTAAACTAAAAATTCACTTATTTTCGCGCCTTCTTGGACCAACCCACAACAAGATAAATGAATAAAAGGATACAATCTGCACTCATCTCCGTGTATCACAAAGATGGATTGGATAGCATAATTCCTATCTTGAAAGAGCAAAACATCACTGTCTATTCGACAGGTGGTACTCAAGCGCTATTAGAAAGTCATGGCATGAAAGTCGAAGCGGTAGAGGATCTAACCGGATACCCTTCAATTCTTGATGGCCGCTTGAAGACATTACACCCAAAGGTTTTCGGTGGAATCTTGGCAAGAAGAGAACCAGATCATTTGGGGCAATTAGCAAAGTACGATATCCCTGAGTTAGACCTAGTGGTTGTGGATTTATATCCTTTTGAGGATACTGTCGCAGAAACTAATGACGAAGCCACTATTATTGAAAAGATTGATATCGGAGGTATTTCCCTTATTAGGGCAGCAGCGAAGAACTTTAATGATGTAGTTACTATAGCATCCAAGGAGCAATATCAGGATCTATACAATATTCTCGATGCTCAAAAAGGAGAAAGTACGCTTCAAGATCGAAAGAGATTAGCGCTTAAAGCATTCCAGGTTTCTTCTCACTATGATACCGCAATCTTTAATTACTTCAACCAAGAAGAGGCGGATGAAAGTCATCTCAAGGTCTCTATACAGCAAAGAGAGGAATTAAGATACGGAGAGAACCCACATCAGAAGGCTTCATTTTATGGAAATTTGGATGAAGAATTCGAAAAATTATGTGGTAAGGCATTGTCATACAATAATCTTGTAGATATAGATAGTGCCATAGATATCATGCGGGAATTCAAGTATGATCAGGTAACTTTTGCTATTCTTAAGCATACTAATAGTTGTGGGATCGCAACGCGAGATAATATATTTGAAGCATACCAGGCGGCGCTTGCAGGAGATCCAGTTTCGGCTTTTGGAGGGATTCTTATCGCCAATGCTCCTATTGACTTGGCTACAGCCGAGGCGATAAATAAGCAATTCTATGAAGTGCTTATAGCTCCTGATTTCAATCAAGATGCATTTGACTTACTTTCGAAAAAGAAAAAGAGGGTACTTCTAAAAAGATTGAACGATAAAGGGCAAAAAAGAAAGATTAAAACATTATTAGGTGGTATCATAGTGCAAGAAGCCGATCTTGAAATGGAGGCGCAGGATGCATTTACTGCTGTTACTGAACGGTCTCCTAATGAGTCCGAAATGAAGCAGTTGGAATTTGCTAATAAAGTAGTCAAGCATCTTAAGTCTAATGTAATTGTCTTAGCAAAAGACAATCAACTTATAGGAATGGGCTGTGGGCAAACGAGTAGAGTAGATGCGTGTAAGCAGGCTATAGATAAAGCCAAGCGTATGGGTTTTGACGTTGAAGGGTCCGTAATGGCCTCAGATGCATTCTTTCCTTTTCCAGATTGCGTGGAAATAGCTCATGAGGTAGGAGTTAATTGCATTGTCCAACCTGGAGGCTCTATAAATGATAAATTAAGTATTAAATTTTGTGATGCCAACGGTATGGCAATGGTAACAACAGGAATAAGACATTTTAAACACTAATTGATTCCTCAAAGGAATCTTAAAGTCATCTTAAAGAAGGGCCATAATGTATACGCAATTCGTTCAGAAATCATCTACTTATCAGTTGAGACTCTCAGAGGAGGTTCGGTTGGATAATAAGATAGAATTCAACATATTTGTGGCCTTCCTATATTAAGGAGTAATTAATCCTATGTCATTGAAAATTAAGTATTTATTCATCTTCTTAGCATATGTAGCATTGACTCAACTCAATGCTCAAGGAAGTAATATTAACTCACCTTTTTCGAGATTTGGAATAGGGGATTTATTATCAGAGTCTCCGATGTCTATCAGACAAATGGGAGGAGTGGGCACTTCTTTTATAGATGCTTACCATGCTAATTTCGATAATCCTGCATCTTTAGCACATTTGAGATCTACCGCCTTTGATGTAGGAATAGCCTTAGACTATGCTAAACTAAAAGATGCAAATAATGAATCCTCCCACTGGTATGGAAACTTGGGGTATTTGAGTTTAGCATTTCCAATGCGGAATCCTCTCAATGAAGTATTTAGTCGAGAGAAGCATGAATTCTTTTGGAGTATGGGATTCGCAGTAATGCCAAATTCAAGAACGAGTTATGCAATCACCTCCGAAGGTGAAAATGAAGCTGGGCCGATATCTCGAAATTTTACTGGCTCTGGAGGTTCTTATAAGGCAATGTGGTCTAACGCTTTGAAGTATAAGAACCTAAGTTTGGGCGTTAACTTAGGTGCTCTATTTGGAAAGTTTGAATACGAACGAAGTATATCATTTCCAGGATCAGCAGGTGCTTACAATGATGAATTTAATACATCATATAGTATGAGCAGTTTGTATGCGAAGTTTGGACTTATCTACTTACAGCGTTTGAATAAAGCTTCAGAGGAAAACGTAGTTAACCCAAATGCTAAGCTCCTATCGTTTGGTTTGACTTATAAGCCTAACTTGTCTGTTGCTACAGAAGCAGATATTAGCAACTTAGCGGTTCAAAGATTGGGTGCAGTTATACTAGCGGATACCCTCCAATCAAGTATTGGTATGGCGGGTATGGGTACTTTGCCTGCAGAATTAGGATTTGGAATAACTTATTATGGTGGGAATACATATGGTATAAGTCTCGATATTAGACATACTTTTTGGAGCAATTATAAAATGGATCCTGCTCCAGAGCAATTTTCGAACACGAATAGACTTGCTGTTGGAGGTTTCTGGAAGCCCGATTATGATGACATTAACAGTTTTTTTAACAGAGTTAGTTACAAATTGGGTGTGTATTTGGAGGAAGATCCGCGTCTTATTAATGGAGACCAGATTTCGTCATATGGTCTTACCTTAGGTCTGGGAATGCCATTATCATGGCAACGAAAGTTTTCGAACTTAGATCTTGGGGTTACGATTGGGAAACGTTCCGTCGATAATATCTTAAGTGAATCTTTTGCGAAAATTACTATGGGATTCACATTTAATGACAGTGACTGGTTTATCAAGAGAAAATTCAATTAAAATCATGAAGTTTACAACAACAATTTTTACACTACTTTTTACTACCGCGATAGTTTGGATGTCAAACGCATCTTGCGAGACATGGATAGATTCTGCGGAAAAAAATCATCTCGAAGAGCAGCATTCTGTTTATCGCGGGTTTATGAAGATTAAGAACTATGCGAGTGCTATGGAATCTTGGAAGGAGGTCTATGAAGCCGCACCTGCAGCTGATGGCAAGCGTGGATTCCACTACACGGATGGGATCATTATATATAAAGACCTCTTTGATAAGGAAACAGATGAGGCAAAGAAAAAAGAATATGCCGATGTGGTATTGAGGCTTTATGATGAAGTCATCGCATGTTATCAGAATAAATCTATCTGGATTAAGGGTGATACAGATGCACTATACGCTAATAAAGTCTCAGACTTGTATTCTCGTAAGTCATATGAGATGTACTATACTTTTAGATCTGTTTATTCAGAGACTATGGAAGCATTAGCATATGCTTTTGAGATCGGTGGATTGAATGCACCATATACGATCATTGTTCCATATGCGAATATCACTGTACATCAATTCCTTAAGGAGCAAATCGATAAAGAGACTGCTCGGATGGCACATGATGAGATGTTGAAATTAGCGGATTATAATATCAATAATAAGCACCAATATGCGGAGTACTATCAGCAAGCAAAAGCTGTAATCTTAGCGGAATTCAAAAAGATTCAATATCAAATATTCGATTGCGAATACTTTAAGAATGAGTGGATGCCAGAATATGAAGATAATAAAGATGATCCAGGTTATGCAAAAGAGCTTTTAATTAGGCTAAGAGCAAGAGGCTGTGAGGATACAGATCCTTTATTAGCTGAATTAAGAACTAAATGGGAGACATATGCTTCGCAGGTAAATGCAGAGAGACAAGCGGAATATGAGGCTAACAACCCGGGTATACAAGCACGAAAAAAGTATCAAGCAGGTGATTTTGATGGTGCTATCGAACAATATCGTTTAGCAATAAGCAAAGAAACCGAGCCAGCAGCTAAGGCTAAGTATCATTTCTCAGTTGCATCTATACTTTTTAGAAAATTAAATAAGTATAGTGAAGCCCGTAAAGAAGCACTCACAGCTGCAGAGGTGAATCCTAATTGGGGACGTCCATATGTGTTGATTGGAGATATATATGCCAAGGCAGCTAGAGGATGTGGAGATTCATGGAATCAATCATTGGCAATTCTTGCAGCACATGAAAAGTGGTCATACGCTAAGAGTAAAGATCTAAACCCGAGTATCCAAAGTGATGTCAATGGGAAATTAGGGAAATATAGAGCCTACTTCCCAAGTAAAGACGATGGATTCATGAGAGGTGCTAAGCCGGGTTCAAGAGTAAATGTAGGATGTTGGATAGGAGAAGCCGTAAAAGTTAAATATAAGTAATAGTAATTTTTAGAATTACTTCATGATAAAACAAGCCCTGTAGTACTTCGCGAACTACAGGGCTTGTTTTATCCTATGTAATCCCTTATTATATTAGTGTTCTAATTTCAACTTCTATGAGAGCTATATCCTACCTCTACTTTGCCATTTTATTAATTATAATTTCCTGCTCTACCACATCAACAGAGATTGTCACACCTGTAGAGGACCCCAATCCAATTCCTGCGAAGCCTGAGAAAGAAAGGCTTACAACCTGTATGACCCTCGATGACCTGACGCCACAGTTGAGAAGTAGTACCGAGGATGCTTTTACACTTTATAGGGATCAGATAAAGTTCAAGAAATATGGAAAAGCCAAGCAGTTGTGGAAGCAAGCATTTTATACGGCACCAGGTGCTAACGGAAGAGTAACCTATCATTTCGAAGATGGCATTAAAATTTATAATCATCTTTTTAATGAGGCAACAGGCGAGGTTGTCAAGGCCGGACTCGTAGATACTGTAATGAGTATTTATGATAAACGCATTGAATGTTTCGGCGATGATGGAACATTGGTAGGTCGGAAAGCTTTTGACTCGTACTATCAGTATCGTAATTTTAGAGATATAGAAGAGACTTTTTCTATGTTTAAAGAAGTGGTAGATCGCAAAGGAGAAGAGGCAGATTATTTTATAGTGAACCCTTTCTCAAGATTGCTCTATGATAATGTTCTTGACAAAAGTATTAGTAACGAAGAAGCTTCAAAATACGCTTATAAGATATTCGATATTATAGATTTTGGCAAGAAAAATTGTAAAGATAAATATTGCGATGCCTGGGAAGTTATAGAAGAGTATTCGCCTAATTTGCTTTCCGGATTAGAAGGGATACGAGGCTTTTATCAATGCGATTATTATATGGATAAATTTTTGGGACAGTTTGAAGAGGACCCATCTGATTGCGATAACATATCGGAAGTTTATCTTAAGATGGTTTGGGCATATTGCGACAAGGAGGATGCGAGATTTGTAAGATTAAAAGAAGCCAAAGAGAAAGAGTGTTATCTTGCGCCACCACCACCAGGGCCTTTGAAAATTGCGGGAGAGTTTCTAAATGAAGGAAAATTTCAAGAAGCGATTGATTCTTATAATATCTATGTAAATGAAGAATCTGATCCTACTAAAAAGGCCAATATATTACTCCGAATTTCTAAAATCTACTATGCCCATATTAAGAACTTTCCTGCTGCTCGGAAGTATGCATTGTTAGCTGCCGATCATCGTTCTAATTGGGGTGAGCCATATATGTTAATTGGGAAGCTATATGCTTCCAGTGGCCCTCTATGTGGCCCTGGGAGAGGGTGGGATAGTCAGATTGTTACATGGCCTGCTATTGATAAGTTCAACTATGCCAAATCTGTTGATCCTTCAATGGCTGTTGAAGCTAATGAGTGGATTAGAAAGTATAGTCAGTATATGCCTAAGAAGGAGGATATCTTTTTTAGACAATTGAAAGAAGGATCATCATTTAAAGTCCCATGTTGGATACAAGAGACAACGAGGGTTAGGACTGCAGATTGATCAATGATTTCCGCCTTTACGACTCAGATAAACACCGATAATAATTAAAGTCATTCCAAGTAGATGGTAATATGATATATACTCACCATCCCAAGCGCCCCAAGCTATAGCAACAATCGGAATGAGATAAGCTACAGATGCGGCAAAAACAGCATTCGTTTGTTGGACTAACTTATAAAAGATAGTCAGTGCTACCATGGTACTTATGATAGCAAGAAAGCATATGGCCAGTAGGCTTTGCATCCCGAACTCATGATGAATTACTTTGGAAGGAATTTCTGTGAATGGAATTACAAATAACAAAGGTGCGCCTAGTATGAAAAAAGCTAAAGCACTTAGTTGAATTGGATCTACATGTTGAAACTTCGCCTGTATTATATTTACATTGGTGGCATACAAAAATGCTCCAAGAATAATTAGGCCGGCGTAAAATAATGATACCGGATGTGCGACTTCTTCAGGTGATTTCCCAAGAATGATTAATACACCAGCACCAACAAACCCTAATAGTATTCCTGCGATCTGCAATTTTGAAGTACTATTTTTAAATGCAAAAACGCCTATAATCAAGGTGAAGATAGGAGAGAGACTATTTAGAATTCCTACAGTAAGACTACTCAACTCTGTTTGAGCGGTTGCAAATAATATTGCAGGTATCGCACTTCCTGTAAGCGCTACAACCAGATATAGTGGCCATCGATGCCATTCTAAAGTTTTAAAGTGATAAAAGAAGAAGGGTGCAAATGCTATTCCAGATATTGTTATTCTTAGAAGAGCAACTTCTTCAGGGCTAAACGCTCTAAGCGATCTTTTAATAAGTATAAAAGATGTTCCCCAGAGAATCGAAAGAAGAATTAAAGTTGTCCACGCCCTAAGTTCAGAGATTTTACTCATAGATTTTATTTCTCTCCAGAATTACTGGGCGGCGGCAAAGGTATCTACCGCTTTCCAAACACGCCATACATTTTGATAACAGATTTTGGCGATATCTTCTTCTGTATATCCACGTTCTAAGAGTTCACGAATTAGATTTGGATATTGGCTGACGTCTTTTAGCCCAGTGGGTAGAGAATCTCCAACGCCATCATAGTCGGAACCAAGTCCAACATGATCTATGCCAGCCAACGCTACGACGTGGTCGATATGATTCGCAACAGTCTTTACATCTGCAAATAAGGGCGGATTTGTCTTGCGATATGTCTCTATGACATCCTCGGCTGCATCATCACCAAAGTTTATGCCTTTCTCCTTGAGGATTTTCATGATTTCAGATCTGGCCGCATTCTGTTGATCCTGAACTTTCTTATCAAGAAATGTAGAACCAAAATTAATTTGAATAACGCCTCCATTCTTGCCAAGATCTTTAATCATTTGGTCATTCATATTGCGTTCAAAGCCGGGTGTGAACTTTCTGGCAGAACTGTGAGAAGCGATTACTGGTAATTGAGTAATTTCTAACACATCATAGAAAGTTTCATCAGATACATGTGAGATGTCAACCATTATTCCAACTCGATTCATCTCTTTGACAACATCTCGTCCGTAAGGGCTTAATCCATGCCAAGTGCGAATCGTATCGTATGAGGAATCACATATCAGGTTCACCTTGCTATGTGTAAGCGTTATGTAGCTGATGCCACGATCGTTAAAATATTGCACATTAGAGATGTCGTCTTCAAGTCCAGATCCATTTTCCATGCCCATAGGGAGTGCGATGATACCTTTTTTGAATAGTCGTTCGCAATCCTCTACGTTGTAGGCTATTTGAAACTTATCTGGATGGACATCTGCAATAGATCCCACCATATTAATTAAAGAATCTGCAAGTGCTTTAGAAGCACCTGGTTCTTTCTGTTTATCCGCAGGAAGATATATAGACATGAAAGGAGCATCAAGTCCACCCTTTTTCGCTCTTACATAATCGAAATCTCCTTTTTCAGTTTCGATAGGAATTCCTAAGTACTCCTTAGTAGGTCGAAAATTGGTTATTTTTAATCTATATGGGAGGTCCACATGACCATCAGTTATGATATACTTATGTGCCAGTTCATTGGCTTTCTTTTGTAAGTCTTCATTCGTTTTCGACGAGTTAGTTGTTGCGCATGCTCCCAAAAGTAGAGCGAATAAAATGTATGTATAAAATCTCATAATGCCAGCGAATTGATTTTTTTATAAAAGTTTGTTGAATATGGCAATAATTCATGATAAGTAATGTCGTAAAGGAGCTAAGGAAGGTGATTATAGTCTTTTAATATTCATACTTTTACAATCCTTAGGAGAATCCAACTTTAGAAGATTATGACAGATGTGAAGCTCATTTCTGGTATGGAATCCAAATATTTGGCCGAGCAGATTGCTGAATATTATGGGTACGAATTATCAGATGTTGTCGTGAATAAATTTAGTGACGGGGAAATGCAACCCGTTATTAAGGATTCGGTAAGAGGAGCATATGTCTTCTTTATCCAATCTACATTTCCACCAGCAGAAAATCTCCTTGAATTATTGCTTCTTATAGATTCAGCAAAGCGCGCATCTGCAGGATACATTACTGCTGTGATTCCATATTTTGGTTATGCACGTCAGGATCGGAAAGACAAACCGAGGGTCCCTATTTCAGCTAAGTTGATCGCTAAGATGATAGAAGCTGCAGGTGCGGATCGAATCGTTACGATGGATCTTCACGCTGAGCAGATTCAGGGCTTTTTTGATATTCCTGTGGATCACCTTATGTCCAATGCTATCTTCATTCCATATTTATCCAATCTTGATATGGATAACATCATCTTCGCATCGCCTGATGTAGGAGGAGTTAAGCGAGCTAGGGATTATGCTAAGCATTTTAGTGTAAATCTTGTTATCTGCGATAAAGAAAGAGAAATTGCAAATCAGGTAAAATCTATTAATGTCATTGGAGATGTTAAGGGAAAAGATGTGATTCTGGTAGATGACCTCGTAGATACTGCAGGTACTCTTTGCAAAGCAGCACAAGCACTTATCGAGAATGGAGCAAAAAGTGTGAGAGCCCTTTGTACGCATCCAGTCTTATCAGGTCCTGCATATGAGCGGATCGATGAATCAATCCTTACAGAACTAATTGTTACAGATACGATTCCCCTCAAAAAGGGTAAGGTCACTGATAAAATTAAAGTTCTATCATGCGGAAAGCTATTCGCAAGAGCCATTCGAAATACCCATGAGTATAGAAGTATTGCTGCGTTATTTGTTCAGAGTTAGTGTTGAAGCATATTCTGAATAGAACGTATTCCGATTTCTGTGCATTCCTGTGTTATATTGTACTTCACAAAGATTTAAGTTATGAAGCAGTTGTTTATTCTATTATTGCTGGCGATTTCTTGTCATGTTTTTGCCCAGGATACAGATCGCAAAATCCAATTTCCTGATACGAAAGAATATAATACACTGAAATGTGATTTTCATATCCATACTGCATTTTCAGATGGCAGCGTATGGCCGGATATAAGAGTTGAAGAAGCTTTAAGAGATGGTTTGGATGCTATTGCGCTAACGGAACATTTAGAATATCAACCACATCTTGAAGATATTCCGCATCCAGATCGGAATAGATCATATGAAATTGCAAAAGAATTAGCAAAACCGCACGATTTGTTAATTATACACGCTACGGAAATTACAAGAGATATGCCTCCTGGTCATGCGAATGCTCTATTTATAACTGATGCCAATAAGATAAAAACGGATAGTCTTTACGATGCCTATAAGGAAGCCAGAAATCAAGGAGCCTTTATATTTTGGAATCATCCCAATTGGGTTAACCAGCAAGATGACGGAATTCCTGTGATGAGTGATCTGCATAAGAGACTTTTGGCTGATGACCTGCTGCATGGAATAGAAGTAGTGAACGACATTACTTATTCAGAACATGCGCTTCTCTTAGCTCAGGAATATGGATTGACGATTATAGGAACTTCAGATATTCACGGATTAGTAGATTGGCAATTTATGATTCCAGAAGGAGGGCATAGACCGATTAATCTGGTATTTGCAAAAGAGAAAACAGAAGCTTCGATTAAAGAAGCTCTATTTGCTGGTAGAACAGTAGCATGGTATAACAACCTATTAGTTGGAGATCCTGAGAATGTAGATGCATTGATGGAAGTTAGTCTTATTGCTACTTCTAATGGGATGATTGGTCCAAGTTCAATTTTGGAAATTGACTTAACGAATCATTCAGATGCTAAGTTTGTTTTAAATAATACCAGTGCATATGATTTTTATCAAGATGGAGATTTAATTGAAATAGAACCACATAGCACAAAGAGAGTTTCAGTGCTAACATCTAAGGTTGATTCAGAAAAGGTAGTCTTAACTTTTGATGCACTCAATGTGATAAAAGGATATAAGCAACCAGCGAAATTAGAATATTCATTTACTAAGAATTAATGGATAGTGACCCTCATAGAATTAGAACAATTTATTGAATTCCTCAACTACAAAAAATATATATTTTGCTTCTGATTTCCATCTTGGAGCTGGAGATACTATAAAGCGAGAACGCCTTATAGTAAGGTGGTTAGAGGGAATAGCTAAAGACGCACAAGCCATTTACTTAGTCGGGGATGTTTTCGATTTTTGGTTTGAGTATAAGTGGGCTGTTCCTAAGGGTTATGTTCGCCTTTTTGGTATGTTGGCGCGTCTAGTAGACGCTGGTATCGAAGTGCATTTCCTAAAAGGAAATCACGATATGTGGGTTTATAATTACTTCAATGATGAGATTGGAATGATCGTTCATGATGATGAAGTAGAAGTTACCTATAATGAGAAGAGATTTTATATAGCCCATGGAGATGGAGTGGGTGCTGGCGAGCAGAAATATAAGTTAGTGCGCTCCGTACTTCGCAACAATAGATTACAGAAGGCATATTCAAGAATTCATCCAAGTTGGGGATTACGCCTGATGCGCAAAATGAGTGCACGTAGCCGAGCCAAGCATGAGCAGAACAATGGGAATGTTCATGATCTTCCTATAGCATTTGCAGAAAGTTATATAAAAAAGGAGACTATTGACTACTTCATCATGGGGCATCGACATGAAGTAAAAGATCACTTATTGAGTGACGGAATATCACGCTATATCAATCTTGGTGATTGGATTTCCTCTCGGACATATGCGGTTTGGGATAGTTCCGTATTGCAATTAGAGCAGTTCAAAATAGGAGAGCGATAATTTTATGGGCTGTGATAGGAGCATTACAACCCTGTAAGTCGATTGCCAAAAATTAAGTTTTGTAATTTATATCTAATTTTTGTAATGACTTGATGTAGAGGATTGAAGGCCGAAGGGGATGCCATGAAAATACTTGGGACTCTAAGAGTTAAGTATTACCCTTCTTTTTAAAAATAATTATTAATATTTTGAACAGGTTTTTTTAGGATGTAATCGCTAAGAATCATCCAATCAAAATGAATCGGTTATAGTAGGGACTATTTTCAATGTTTACTACTGTTGTGTTGTAAGCATTGTTCATGATTGAAACCAAAAAGCCCAGTAGATTCTTTCTACCGGGCTTTAGCTTAATATTTCTTAGAGGATAGATAACAGTAGCTACACTGTCATAATTTCTTTCTCTTTTGCTTCTATAAGGTTATCAATCTTACTATAGTAGTTTTTAACCATACTATCAACTTCCGCCTCTCGCTTCTTTCCAGCATCTTCTGGATAACCGTCTTTGACTTCTTTACGGACAAAATCTATCAGCTTATGTCTGACATTTCGAAGACCTACCCGGGCTTCTTCACCACTGGCTTTAGATTGTTTAGCAAGATCCTTTCGACGCTCTTCTGTCATCGCTGGTATTGAGATTCTCACAAATTCTCCATCATTCATAGGAGTTAATCCCAAATTTGCTTCAAAAATAGACCTTTCAATATGAGAGAGGAGATTTTTCTCCCAAGGTTGGATTGACAATGTCTTAGAATCCGGTGTAGATATATTTGCTACCTGAGTTAATGGGGTAGGGTTTCCGTAATAGGATACCATTAGACCATTTAACATAGCTGGAGATGCTTTTCCTGCACGAATCTTTCTTAATTCTTCATTTAGGTGTTGCATTGCCTTTTCAAATCCTTCTTTGCCTTTTGCTAAGACACTTTCTATTGTTTCTTCCATTTATGAGTAGTTCTTTTACCAGTGTTGTAACGAATATAACTATACTAAAAGTTTCGAATAGGACTTAGAATTCAATATTGTCTTACCACCAGAAAGAAATTCATCTACCTCAATGGCAGCTTCTCGGCCTTCAGAGATGGCCCATACGACTAACGATTGGCCTCTGCGCATATCGCCAGCGGCAAATACTTTATCTACTGAAGTAGCATATTTACCAGAAGGTGTTGATACATTCCCTCTCTTATCCAGATCTATGGATAAAGAGGAAAGGAGACCTTTATGCTGTGGATGCACGAATCCCACAGCTAAAAGAGCAAGCTCACAAGGAATATCTCTTTGTGTTCCGGCTATCTCTCTGAAAGTAGACCTGCCTTGTTCTTTATCAAAATACCATTCGATGTTGACAAGTCGAAGGGCTTTTAGGTTTCCTTCACCATCACCGACAAATTCTTTTGATAAAATAGCCCATTGCCTATCAGCCCCTTCTTCGTGCGAAGTAGATGTACGCAACTGCATTGGCCATAGCGGCCATGGAGTATCTTCATGTCTATTGAGGGGAGGTTTACTAAGTAATTCTATCTGAGTAACGGATGTGGCCTTCTTGCGATTAGAGGTTCCTACACAATCTGCTCCTGTATCACCTCCTCCAATTACGACTACGTTTTTACCGGCTGCGGAGATGATTTCATGATTAAAAGCCTCCTGACCAGCTACTTGACGATTTGATTGCTCAAGATAATCCATTGCAAAGTGTACCCCTTTCAATTCACGCCCAGGGATTGGTAGGTCTCGCGGAATTGTACTACCTCCAGTTAACACTATAGCATCATAATCCTTTTGTAGTTCCTCTGCTGTTATATCAACACCTACATTCGTGTTGGTTCTAAGCTGAACACCACTTTCTTCCATGATTTGTAGTCTTCTTTCTACAACCCATTTTTCCAACTTGAAGTCTGGAATTCCATATTGAAGTAGGCCACCCATTTTATCGTTTCTTTCAAAAAGGGTAACAGTATGCCCCGCCTTGTTCAATTGATCGGCTGCCGCCATTCCCGCCGGGCCAGATCCTACAACAGCAACTGTCTTTCCAGTTCTCTGGATTTCAGTGTGAGGCTTTACCCAACCTTCATTATAGGCTTTTTCAATTATAGACTTCTCTATATATTCGATTGTAACAGGATCATTATTGATGCCGAGTACACAGGCTTGCTCACAAGGTGCAGGACATATCCTTCCAGTAAATTCTGGAAAGTTATTGGTGCTACTCAGTATATTATAAGCTTCCTTCCAATCTTCCTTATAAACGGCGTCATTAAAATCTGGTATAATATTGCCTAACGGACATCCACTATTACAAAATGGAATACCACAATCCATGCAACGGGCTGCTTGCTTGTTGGTCTTCTGGTCTTCTAATTCAATATAGATTTCATTGTAATCGTTCACTCTATCTTCTACGGGCCGCTTTGTTGGCAACTCCCGATCATACTTCATGAATCCTTTTATATCTCCCATTTTTTATCGCTTTAAGCTGTAGCCAATAGATTTTTCGCAGCTGCTTCTGCAAGAGCACGCTTGTATTCTTTTGGCATAATTTTGATGAATTTCTTCAAGTGTTGTTTCCAGTCCTGAAGTATTTCGAGTGCTCGAGTACTACCTGTGTATTTGAAATGATTTCTTACGGCCGTTCTGAGATCTTCGGCACTTTGCTCATCTATCTCTTCAATGAGCAACATCTCCATATTTAGAAATTGACTATGGCTATCTTCAGTGTCATATAAGTAGGCTACACCTCCACTCATACCGGCTCCGAAGTTAGGCCCTACATCTCCTAAGACTACTACTTGTCCACCTGTCATATACTCGCATCCATGGGCGCCAAGCCCTTCTACTACGGCATACGCACCACTGTTTCTAACAGCAAATCTTTCTCCCGCCATCCCCTTAATATATACCTCACCAGATGTAGCTCCGTACAATGCTACGTTTCCGATAATAATATTATCCTGAGGTATAAATGTGGCAGCTCTATCTGGGCTTATAATTAGTTTTGCTCCGCTAAGTCCTTTTCCAAAATAGTCATTGGAGTCTCCCTCCAATGTAAATGTTAAGCCCTTTGCTCCAAAAGCTCCAAAACTCTGACCAGCAGATCCCCTGAATCTGAAGTTTATAGAATCGTCCTCTAATCCTTTACTACCATATTTTTTAGCGATTTCATTAGAGAGCATAGTCCCCACTGCACGATCCGTACTTATTACATCAAAAACGCTATTTATCGTAATCTTATCTTCTAAGGCGAGAAAAGCATATTCAATTAATTGACGATCCAGAATATCCTCTATTTCATGAGCTTGGGCCACACATTGATATCCTTCTTGTTCATCAGCTAATGGATCTCGATATAGCAACGGATTAAGATCTACACTTTCTAATTTCCAATGATTAAGATTCTCTCGAATCTGCAGGACGTCTGTGCGTCCTACCATTTCGTTGATCGTACGGAATCCTAATTCTGCCATTATCTCACGAAGATCATTAGCTAAGAAGTTGAAGAAATTTACAACATCATCTACCTTACCAGTGAATTTTTTACGAAGTTCTGGATCCTGAGTAGCGACACCTACAGGGCATGTATTCAGATGACATTTACGCATCATAATACAACCTTCTACAACAAGTGCGGCAGTAGCTATACCCCATTCTTCAGCACCAAGTAGTGTGGCAATTGCCAAATCTCTTCCAGTTCGAATCTGACCGTCCGTCTGCAGTACTACGCGATTCCTGATTTTGTTTTGAATGAGGGTTTGATGTGTTTCCGCTAATCCAAGTTCCCAAGGTAAACCTGCGTATCTTATAGAGCTCAAAGGTGATGCACCAGTGCCCCCGTCGTGTCCTGCTATTAGAATGTGATCTGCTTTACCTTTAGTTACTCCAGCGGCTATAATTCCTACTCCTGCTTTGGAGACTAACTTAACAGATATTCTTGCTTCCCGATTTGCATTTTTAAGATCAAAGATCAATTGTGCTAAATCCTCAATAGAATATATATCATGGTGGGGTGGAGGTGATATCAAACCTACTCCTGGTGTACTATTTCTGACTCTGGCGATCCAGTCGTCAACTTTGTACCCAGGCAATTGTCCCCCTTCTCCGGGCTTAGCCCCTTGAGCCATTTTAATTTGTAATTCTGTAGCATTGGTGAGGTAGTTGATTGTAACGCCGAATCTTCCAGAGGCGACTTGCTTGATTGAACTTCGTTGCCAATCCCCATTTTCTAATTTCTTGAATCGAACCTCATCTTCGCCACCTTCGCCGCTATTACTCTTTCCGCCTATGCGATTCATTGCCATGGCTAAAGTAGAGTGCGCTTCATGCGATATAGAGCCAAACGACATAGCTCCGGTAGCAAATCTTTTTAAAATATTCTCAATAGGTTCTACTTCTTCTATCGGAATAGATTTTCCTTTTCTGAAATCAAGTAGACTTCTAAGAGTTACAGCATTTTGTGCTTGTTGGTTGATTGAATCAGCATACTTTTTATATATACTATAATTGTTCTTCTTAGTACTATTCTGAAGTAGGTGAATAGTAGTTGGATTAAATAGGTGAAATTCTCCTCTTCGGGTCCATTGGTAAATCCCAAGATCAATAAGCTCTTCTTCAATACTTGATTCCCA
Source organism: Saprospiraceae bacterium (assembly GCA_047634015.1). Classification (GTDB taxonomy): domain Bacteria; phylum Bacteroidota; class Bacteroidia; order Chitinophagales; family Saprospiraceae; genus JAJRXG01. The sequence goes on along the minus strand of JBLIDB010000023.1, from coordinate 2,855 downwards.
GGCTACCCGATGTTTGGTTAGCGCCTCTTTCGCGAGCATATCAAATGTAAGACCGCCTATTCGAGATATCGTACCTTTAAAACAAATATCTATTACTTCTTTACTAATTCCTAACGCCTCGAAAGTTTGAGCGCCTCTATAGGATTGAACAGTTGAGATGCCAAGTTTTGACATGATCTTCAAGAGTCCCTTATTGACTGCCTTTATGTAAATATTGACTGCCTTAACACTGCTTGAAAGGTCTTCGAGTTTGTTTTTATTAAAGAGATTTTTAATCACAGCGAATGCTAAAGAAGCATATATAGCGTCAGCACCGTAGCCAAGAAGGGTAGCAAAATGATGTGTTTCAATAACATCGCCTCCATGAACGATGATAGAGGTTTTTTGTCTTCTTCCAGTTGACACTAAGTGATGGTGGACCGCACCAGTTGCTAATAAGGAAGGAACGGCTAGTCTATCACTGCTGATCTTATTGTTATCAAGAATTATAATATTAACACCGGTATCCAATAGGGCTTCTGCCTGACTGCATATTTCTTCAATTGCCTTCTTAAAATCACCTGAATCATAATTAGAAGATAGTGTGCAATCTATTGTTCCACTTGAGAAATGATCATGGTCGATTTTATTCAATTTGGCAAAATCTCTGCTATTGAGAACGGGACTCGTTAGACTTATGAATCTAGTATTGTTCGTCGTAATGTCTAATATATTCTCTGAACCTCCGATAATCGTTTTCAATGTCATATATGCGCTTTCACGCAATGAGTCAATAGGTGGATTTGTAACTTGGGCAAATTGTTGCCTGAAATAACTACCTATATGTTGTGTGTATTTTGATAGAATGGCCAATGGAATATCAGCCCCCATGGAACCTATAGGTTCTTTCGAATTTGCTATCATTCCGGAGATAATTAAATCCTCATCTTCAAGCGTAAAGCCTTGAGCTGTTTGAATTTTCTTTATCTGAGATACATCATGCGATTCTTCTAAATTTTGAGTTTTAATTTCAGCAATATCAATTTTAGTGTCTTCCATCCATTCTTTGTAAGGAAGACGATTGCATATAATGTTTTTTAATTCTTGATCTCCTATTACACGTTTCTCATCCAGATCTGCTATTAATATTTTCCCAGGTTCCAATCTGCCTTTATATTCAATCATCGCCGGATCAATAGGCAGTACCCCTGTTTCCGAGGCAAGAATTAGTCTATGATCTTTAGTTAGGCAATATCGGGATGGACGAAGTCCATTACGATCTAAAGTGCCACCTATTAAAGTTCCATCAGTAAAGCACATACTTGCGGGACCGTCCCATGGTTCCATTAATCCTTCATGATACTCATAGAAAGCTTTTTTATAATCTAAAATTCTTTCATCATTCTGCCAAGCTTCTGGAATCATCATCATCATAGCATGCGGCAGCGTTCTTCCATTATGAACGAGAAACTCTACTACATTGTCAAATATGGAAGAGTCGCTATTAGTAGGATTGAATAGTGGAAATATTTTCTCTAATTCTTCTTCTGTAAAATTCTGGCTTAGTAAATTTTTCTCTCTCGCTAACCACCAATTTTTATTGCCTTCTATCGTATTGATTTCACCATTATGTGCTATCATTCTAAATGGCTGCGCGAGTTTCCATCTTGGAACAGTATTCGTACTAAACCTCGAATGAACGAGCGCAATCGCAGATTCTAATTTAGGATTTTTAAGATCTACATAATATTCTCTTACTTGTGTAGAAGTAAGTTGACCTTTATATACTATTGTCTTGGAAGAAACCGAAGGCATATAGAAGTCATTTGCGAATTGTGGATACGCATCTACTACCGTATGGGTTAATTCTTTTCTTAGGATTAGAAATTTGCGCTCAAGAACCTTCACATTTATTTCTTTCAGAGGTCTGAAAAACACATGAAATATATCTGGTTCTGAAGAAGAAGATGTTGCACCAAGAATATTACTATTTACCGGTACTCTTCGTGTTCCTATTATTTCTAATTCTACACCAGTGGCTGATAACGCAGCTAGCTTCATGATTTCTGAAAAATGAGTTCCTTTGGGCATGAATAAGCAACCAACACCATAATTTCCAGGGGAAGGAAGTTCAAAACCGAGATCCTCACTCGCAAACAATAAATGAGGGAGATGCATTAGAATACCTGCTCCATCGCCACTTTCTGGATCACAACCACAGGCACCGCGATGTTCCATGTTCTCTAACATGGTTAGTGCATCCGAGACAATCTGATGAGAACCATTATTCTCAAGCTGTGCTATAAGTCCTATTCCACAGGCATCTGATTCAAGTTGTGGTGTATATAGTCCCTGCTGAGTCTTATTTTGATCTATCATTCTTCTACATTTTCAAGTTGCCAATTTCTGTTGTTTAGCAAAGGGCCAAACAACGATCCTCTTTTATGAATACTTCGGCAGTTGTAGTTTATGACTACCACCACCGATAGTTTCCTAACTCGCGAAAATAATACTTCTTTGGTTAGTAGGTAAATGAAGAAAGTAGATCTGTATCAGGTCTACTTATTAGGTGTACTGGTATAAAAGGGAAATTAGCGTAAGAGGAGGGGAAAAAACAGAAATTGTCCGCTGTTTACGGCTATAAGGGGTCATAATTATTCCCGATTATTTGATTATACCTCAAAATAAATAAATAGGTAAATGATATATATCACATTCCCCTATGGTAGATATCAATTGTCATAAGTCCCCAAAACCATGCTGAAAGGAATAAAAAAAGGCTCAAAATGCTATATGCATAGGCATTTTGGACCTTTTTTTAATTAACTATTAGTTAATTAATCAATCTTATTTAGTTTGAATCAATATTACGCTAT
>JBLIDB010000022.1:0-33793 GCA_047634015.1 Saprospiraceae bacterium | reverse complement strand
AAATTAATGAAACCGCCCAGTACGTGAGGCGTACGCTGGGTGGTGTGAGAGGACGAAACGACCGATGTGAAAGCATCGCTCGTTTCTCCTACTCGATTGTTTAGAGTCAGTAATTTATACAATTATTTTAAAATATGTCATTATCATCCAATAAAATGATCATTAAGAAGAGTAGGAAGAAGCACCATTCTTTGGAAGAATGGCGTTATAGCATATCGTGTTAGTTTCAATTACTTCGTAATTTTAATCTTTTCAATAATGAGAAATATCCGTTATGAATGAATTGATAGGGCAAAAAGACCTTTCAGAGGAACACAGATTGTTGGGAGAAATGTTTCCAAAATACTCTACAAAGGAAGCTTGGGAGAAATATAAGCTGTCAAAGGCTGAGGTCGATTTTTTTTATGAGCATGGATATATTCATAATATTAAAATGCTCGACACTGCCCAGGTTGAACAATTAAAATTCGAACTCCAACAGATTGTAGATCCGATTCACCCAGGTAATGATCTCTTCTATGAATTTCATAGTAATGAATCAGGAGATGAAGATGCTGTATTGTTTCACTCATTAGGACATTGGAGGATTACAGAGGGGTTTCATGATGTACTCTGGAATCCAAGGTTCGTTGTTGTCGCAAGTCAATTGTTGGGAGAGACGGCAGTCAGATTTTGGCATGATCAGTTATTTTGCAAACCTGCTCTTCATGGTGGAGTAGTGGCGTGGCATCAGGATTATAGCTATTGGACTAGAACTTCTACAATGCAACATCTTACCTGTTGGGTAGGCTTGGATGATGCCAATATTGACAATGGATGTCTGCATTACATACCTGGTAGTCATAGATGGAACTTACTCGATAGAACGGAATTAGCGGGTGCAATGGATGGTATCGAGTCTTTTTTAACGGAAGAGCAGAAGGTGCAATTTCAGAACAAAGTCCCTATAGAAATGTCTGCTGGCTATGGTACTTTTCATCATCCCCTCTTAGTTCATGGATCCTACGAAAATCGATCACCAAGAAGTAGGAGAGCTTTTGTTCTAAATGTTTTTGCAGATGGTACGATTTCAGAAACTGATGATGAACTACTCAGTGGTGTGCCTGTGATTCCTAAAGGTCATAAGATGGAAGGAAGATTTTTTCCTCTTCTTTTTGACCCTATAGGTCTGAAATGATACTTCGCATTTGAATTAAGACTGCGGTATCCGCATGGTGTCTTGGGGATAGGATTCTAATTTGTAATTTCCAGTTTCTACTATTTTAGAAGTTTTAAGCTCTTCTAATACAACTTCAGATTGGTACGCGTAGATAGTCTGGAGGCTTACTATCTCGTTCATGTTTTCTATTCCGATGTTTGAAACTGACGTGCTATTGACATTTAGATAGTTAAGAAATTTGAGATCTTTTAAGGAAGTTAATCCTTTATCGCTTATATCAGTATTGTCAAGATATAACTTCGTCAGATGCGTCATCTCCGTTAGGTAGTTCATTTCTAAATCAGTGACATTAAGATCGCTTAGCTTCAATCTTAAGATATTTGGAGCTATAGCTTTTAGAGCTTGCCAGTGGTCTCCATCGAGCATTTTGATATTTACAAAGTTCAGTTCTAAAAATGGACTTTCTTCACCAGCATTAAGGACAACAACTCCCATATCCCGCAATACTTCTATTTGATCTTCACTAGCTCCTTCGATTTCAACTTCAGGAATTTCGGCAGCAATAGTTGCTCCTTCATGATGAGAGTCTGTTGTTGCGCTTGTTTCTACTATTCGTTGGACCAAAGCTATATTATCTCGATCCTTTTCTAATGCTGCCACGTTAATCTGTTCATCAAACCCCTCCGATAGCCATCTTTCAATTATACTTTTTTCATCTTTAGTCAATTGTCGTTTGTCTTTAGGGGGCATATGTTCATCACTACTTATGGGTAGGTCGAGACGACTGATAAGTTCTGATTGCTCATGTACAGTACTGAGTAGCGCTAAATCTGATTTGCCTCCTTTTATCAAATCTTCATAAGTGTCAAGGCGCAGTTTTCCTTTCTTTTTGCTTGGTCCATGACAATGGACACACTTAGCTTGTAGTATTGGGTGTACTACATCTTTATATACTTTAGCAGATGGAACATCACTAATTGCGAATACAGGAATATCCGAAATCTTTTCTTTGGTCTGAAGCGTTAGAAAATCATCACCGTGGGTAATTGTTCCCCCCAGATGTCCAGCGATACTGAGACTTCCTGCAATTATCAGCCCTATCCAGGGAGATATTGTATGCTTTCCTTTGGCTACCGTCCACCATGTAAGAAAGGCGAATACCGTGGTGATTATTCCGGCCCATTGATGATTCGCAATGAGATTGTAATTGTAATCGCCAGAAGTACTAAGCAAATAGCCAGTAACACAGGTTCCAAGTGCAGAAAGGCTCCCGATTCCAAAAATCATGGAACGAACATTAACTGAGATTTTTGAGAAATTCAGAAAATGTAACCATTCGAAAATCACTCCCAATAGCAGAATCCCAATGGGTAAGTGCAATATCAGAATATGTAAACGGCCTATAAGATCTAACATGTAGTTTATTTATTCTGATATCTTTTACGCCATAGATCTTTCATAGCACTATTTACTTCCCATACTTCGGCAAGAGGCTTTGCTGTATAGGGAGTCGTCCACATATAAGGAGGGGGGCCAAATTCTGCAGTCATAGTGAGTTTCTGGTTATCACGTTTTTTGATCTCAACAACTCTATCCCACCATGCGAAATGCGCTTTGACAGCTGCTTCATATTGGGGGTCATCATGATTTGGAATTTGTGGTGCCTCTTGGAATCCTACACGAGAATGAATATGATCTACTCTTTCTAATGCTGATGCAATTGTAGACTTCTGATCCTCTAAAAGTGACTCATGAACATTACACCAATGCGAGATATCAAGTGTTATCCGTAAATTTGGATTTGAGTTTATAAAATGGCTTGCAACATGAGCGGCGTATAACATTCTCCCTCTATGCGTTTCATGATAGATAGGAATAGAAGTCTTTTCTGACCATGATTGAGCAAGAGTTATAAAAGTCTGTCCTTGTTCGTAATTGAAATAATCTTTACCTGAATGACAATTTATAAATTCGGGTTGCATGTCAGTAGCATTCTTAAGAGACATGTCAAAATCTTTGAGATGTCCTTCAAAAGTACTTCCCCAGTTTCCCGCAAGTAGTCCTAATCTTAAATCAAATTCCTTAATTAACTCAAGTAATTCTCTTCGCTTTGCCGCATCCTTGGATGTCCACACTTCAATGCCATCATAGCCGTCTTCCTTTGCCGCTCTACAAAATTCTTTCATAGAACCAGTGAAGCCCCAATTGGTAGCATATATTTCTAACTGTAGTGGGTTCTCGAAAATTCCTTTCCGTGCATCAAGAAAAGGATAGAGAGTTAGGCCACCAGATATAGCAGAGCTTGCTTTTATAAATTTTCTTCTATTTATCATTTCATTCCAGTTTGACTTAATACTATTATGCGATGATATCCTTTATGACTTCTCCTTCAACATCAGTTAGTCGAAATGGTCTTCCTTGGAACTCATGGGTGAATTCTTCATGATCGAATCCTAATTGATTTAATATAGTAGCTTGTATGTCGTATACGGATTGTTTGCCAGCGATGACATCATGTCCTATCTCATCAGTTTCACCGTGAGAATATCCTTTTTTTATGCCCCCACCAGCCATCCACATGGTAAAAGCATGGGGATGATGATCACGGCCTGTATATAATTGAGATACCCCATTTCTATTTTCTTGCATAGGTGTTCGACCGAACTCTCCTCCCCAGACTATTAATGTCTCATCTAAAAGTCCTCTTTGTTTCAGATCCAATATAAGTGCTGCGATGGGCTTATCTGTTTCTCGACATTTATTAACAAGTCCGATTTTCAGAGCGTCCACTTTAGCTGTACCATGAGAATCCCACCCCCAATCAAATAGCTGAACGAATCTTACACCTTTCTCAACCAATTTACGCGCAAGGAGGGCATTATTTGCAAAGCATTCTTTACCCGGTTGCGTACCATACATTTCATGGATATAGTCTGGCTCATCATTTATATTCATTACTTCTGGAACGGATATCTGCATGCGATAGGCCATCTCATATTGGGCAATTCGAGCTATGGTTTCAGGATCCTGAAATTCCTGATAAGTGAGTTCATTGACCTTATTGATGGCTTCAATAGATTTCCTTCTAATATTCTTAGAAGTGCATTCTGGATTTCCAAGAAATAGAACTGGATCTCCTTGAGATCGACATTGTACTCCTTGATATATAGAGGGCAAGAAACCACTTCCCCAAACTTGTTTGCCAGCATCGGGCTGAACACCCCCAGAAGTCAGCACAACGAACCCGGGGAGGTTTTGATTCTCAGATCCCAATCCATATGTTGCCCAGCTTCCTATACTTGGTCTCCCGGGTTGCGCATTACCGGTATGCATCAGCATTTGAGCTGGAGCATGGTTGAATTGGTCCGTATGCACACCTCTTAAGAAACTTACTTCATCGACGATTTTTCTAAAATGCGGAATGTTATTAGAAAGCCATGACCTGGAAGAGCCGTATTGCTCAAACTGAGCTTGACTTCCTAACATTTTTGGAACGCCCCTTATAAATGCAAACTTCTTTCCTTCTAATAAAGATGGCGGGCAATCTTGTCCATTTAGTTGATTCAAGATTGGTTTATAATCAAATAACTCAAATTGCGAAGGCGCACCAGCCATATGCAAATAAATTACTGATTTCGCCTTTGCTGCAAAATGGGGGCTTTTAGGATTTAGAGGGTTAAAATTCGCGGACAAAGAATCGGAAACGCTACCAGTTGAACTATTAGGTTGACAGCCGATAAGTCCTCCCATCGCTAAAGAACCCAAGCTAAGACCGCAGTTCTTTAGAAACAGTCTTCTGGAATTCAATTGTCCCTTTCTAATGCTATGTTCTTGAAGGAGATTTTTAGGATCTGACTGCATATCTATTTATTAAGCATTTCATCTAAATTGAGAATCGAGTTAGCGACCATAGCCATAGCCAAATCAGACGCTTCATTCTCGTAACTCATGCTTTCGTTATTGAGCTCGGTAAGCGTTTGATGGTACAATTTTTCTAATATTTCGGACTTCTCAACACTTATGTTTTTGTTGAGGCCTAAATAATATGCGTAATTTATTTTTTGCGCTAATGAATCACCGCCCTCTTTGTCCATTCTATTTGCCAATGCCGAAGCACATTCTATAAAGGCAGGATCATTCAATGTGACAAGTGCCTGCAAGGGAGTATTTGTTTGGATGCGTCTTGACTCACAAACAGATCTGGTACTCATGTCGAATTGCATAAGCGAAGGGTATAAGGCGGATCGTTTAATAAATGTATATAGGGCTCTTCTATATCTATCTTCTCCTGAACTTTCTTGCCATGCTTCATTATTATAGGGAGTTTCCCAAATACCTGATGGTTGAATTGGCATCACTGGAGGGCCATACATTTTTGAGGATAAAAGCCCACTTATATTAAGGGCTTGATCTCTAATCTGTTCTGCTGTTAATCGCACGCGAGGACCACGAGATAACAATTCATTGTACGGGTCTTTCTCTACTTTTTGAGCATCTAACTTTGCAGATTGTTGATATGCTTCAGTTGTAACAATTGCTTTTATAAGATCTTTTATATTCCAATTATAATCATGCATCCACGTATAAGCGATATCATTTAAGACTTCAGGATGAGAAGGCTTTGAACCTTGTGACCCTAAGTCTTCAGTTGTAACTACAATTCCATTACCCCATAGTTGCTCCCACACACGATTAGTAATCGTTCTTGCGGTGAGTGGATTATTATCATTTACGATCCACTCTGCAAAAGCCAGTCGGTCTGGTTGGTTTTCATCCTGAAAGTCTGTAAATATTTCAGGAATGTCAGGGTGGACTTCTTCGGTTGGAGAAGCCCAATTCCCTCTGTCAAACAAGTGTGTCTTGCGCTGACGCTCTTCTGGATTAGGCGACATTATTAATGTATGAGGGCTCTGAGAAGTAACCAACTCGTGGAATAGTTTTTTATATTTATTTTGAGATTGATCATTTTCCCCAGGGAAGGTTGATGCGAAATAAAACCAATCAAATTGAACGCCTCTCTTTTCGGTTGAAGCCATAGATGGGTTGCGATATTTCAAATATATATCATGTAATCCTTCATAGGGCCTAATGTCCAAATCTAAAAAGTCAGACGATTTCTTAGTGAGGTTGATACGCTTTATCTCAGGTCCAGTTGGATCGTCCAAGTGGAAAGTTAGGATACCGCCATTTTCAAAAGAGTTGAGAGGCATAAGGATCCTATGCACCCCAGTCATATGCACATTGGGGATTCTTGCAGTTCCATTTTTTCTAATTCCTAAATTCGCCCCATAGATATTGGCATTTACCAGCTCATCAGTTTCGCTCGAATAGATGGCAGGTTGACCCGTTTTTAAAAAGCGTGATATAGAGTGGGATTCCTCTTCTGATGCAACAGAAGAGACCCAAGTAGTTAGTTCTTCTAATTTTGTTTCCTCTAAAGAATCCAATAGTTTAAGGCGAGGGTAGTCTTTCCCTGTATCGGCATCCCTGGTATTATTTAGAAAAGCAAATGTCTGATAAAAATTCTCGTGAGGGAAGGGATCATAAGGATGACCATGACATTGCACACAAGCCATCGTGGTTCCCATAAGTCCTCCCCATGTGGTACTTACTCTATCCATTACAGCTCTTATTCTGTATTCTTCATTATCCGTGCCTCCTTCATCATTCGTAGGCGTATTGCGATGGAATCCAGTAGCTATTAATTGTTCGTCGGAGGGTGAGTGAATTAGATCACCAGCCATCTGTTCGATTATGAATGTGTCAAATGGCTTAGCTTCATTAAGTGACTTGATCACATAATCTCGGTAAGCCCAAATACTTCGACTTCGATCACTTTCGAAACCACGACTATCAGCATAGCGGGCAACGTCTAACCACATACTTGTCCATTTTTCACCAAATGAGGGTGATGCTAAAAGCTGTTCTACAAGCTCAGTATAAGAAATAGCATTTTCTTGCCTAAGGAAGGCCTTTCTAATAGTACTTGAAGGAGGCATTCCGATGATATCGAGACTTACTCTTCGGAGTAACTCCGACTTTGATGCTTTTGCATTTAGAGATAGACCTGTAGCACTTAACTTAGATTGTATTCTTTCATCTATTCGTTGAGATAGAGTGTTTTCCTTTTCGTCAGATTGCCCTATTCCGGATAATTGCGCTATCCCTTTTTCTTGCACTTTATTATCTAAAGGTTCGTAAGCCCAATGCAGTCCCCATTTTGCTCCTTGTTCTACCCATTTAGTAAGAATGTTGATTTCTTCGTTAGATAGTGCTTGAGCATTTTTGGGCATGCGATCATCCGGATCTGTCATGCGGATACGCTTAATCATTTCGCTCGCATCTGAATCTCCAGGTTCAATGCCATGATTACCACTTTCCGTTTCTCGAAGCGCTAATTCTCTGGTCATCAATGAAAAAGCGCCAGATACCTTAACACCTCCATGACATGAAATACAGTGTTTGTTTAAAAGAGGTTTGACCTGTATATTGTAGTCTATTTGATCTGAGCCACCATAAATGCTGACGACAACGATTATAATAGCAATCGTGGCTGTCAGAAATAATATATTGCGTTTAGACGCCAAATCATTAAATTTGGTAAGTCTTAAAGATAAAGATATTGTTCGATTAAAGAACATCTGTGCTATAAATCAGCAATAAAATAGAGGATTAAAGCAAGTGTTATTTAGAAATAATTGAGAAGTTGGTGTTGTTAGTATTATTTATATCTGAGTAAGTTAGGAAATATATTTCAGGCGAGGGGAATAGCATGTAGCCATATTAAAAATTAGAAGACAAAGAATCTGAAACACAGACATTTGAACTGTTAAGGGTGACATCCGATGAGCCCTCCCATCGGTACCGAACCCAAACTCAGACCACAGTTCTTTAGAAACAGTCTTCTGGAATTCAATTGTCCCTTTCTAATACTGTGTTCTCGAAGGAATTTTTTTTGGATCTGACTGCATATCTATTTATTAAGCATTTCATCTAAATTGAGAATCGAGTTAGCGACCATTGCCATAGCCAAATCAGACGCTTCATTCTCGTAACTCATGCTTTCGTTATTGAGCTCGGTAAGCGTTTGATGGTACAAGTTTTCTAATATTTCAGATTTCTCAACACTTATGTTCTTATTGAGGCCTAAATAATATGCGTAATTAATTTTTTGGGCTAATGAATTTCCTCCCTCTTTTTCCATTCTCTTGGCCAATGCTGAAGCACATTCTATAAAGGCAGGATCATTCAATGTGACAAGTGCCTGTAATGGAGTATTAGTTTGAATGCGTCTTGATTCGCAGACAGAGCGAGTACTCATATCAAATTGTACAAGCGAAGGGTACACGGATGATCGTTTTATAAATGTATATATGGCTCTTCTATATTTATCTACGCCTGTACTTTCATTCCATATTTCATCATTGTAGGGAGTTTCCCATATGCCTGATGGTTGAATTGGCATCACTGGAGGGCCATACATTTTAGAGGATAGTAGGCCACTTATACTAAGGGCTTGATCTCTAATCTGTTCTGCTGATAGTCGTACGCGAGGACCACGAGACAACAATTCATTGTAAGGGTCTTTCTCTACTTTTTGTGCATCTAACTTTGCAGATTGTTGATATGCCTCGGTAGTAACAATTGCTTTTATAAGATCTTTTAAGTTCCAATTGTAATCATGCATCCATGTGTAAGCGATATCATCTAAAGCTTCAGGATGAGACGGTTTTGAACCTTGGGATCCTAAGTCTTCCGTTGTAATTACGATTCCATTACCCCATAGTTGCTCCCACACACGATTGGATATCGTTCTTGCTGTGAGTGGATTCTTGTCATTTACGATCCATTCTGCAAAGGCCATTCTATCCGGTTGATTTTCATCCTGAATGTCTGAAAATATTTCAGGAATATCAGGTTGGACTTCTTCAGTTGGAGAAGCCCAATTCCCTCTATCAAACAAATGCGTCTTGCGCTGGCGCTCTTCTGGATTAGGAGACATTATCAATGTATGAGGGCTCTCGGAAGTAACCAACTCATTGTATAATCTTTTAAATTCCTTTTGAGATTTATCATTTTCCCCTGGGAATGTAGAGGCGAAATAGAACCAATCAAATTGAACGCCTCTCTTTTCGGTTGAAGCCATAGATGGGTTGCGATATTTCAAGTATATATCATGTAATCCTTCGTAGGGACTTATGTCTAAATCTAAAAATTCCGATCGTTTCTTGCTAAGATTAATGCGCTTTATCTCAGGTCCAGTTGGATCATCCAAGTGGAAAGTAAGGATGCCTCCATACTCAAAAGAATTAAGCGGCATTAGAATCCGGCGCACCCCAGTCATATATACATTTGGGATTCTTGCACTACCATTTTTTCTAATTCCTAAATACTTCGTATCATAGATATCAGCATTTATCAACTCATCAGTTTCGCTCGAATAGATGGCAGGTTGACCCGTTTTTACAAAGCGTGATATTTCTTGAGCTTCTTCTTCTGAAGAAACAGAGGCTACCCAAGTAATTAGTTCTTCTAATTTAGTTTGTTCTAATGAATCCAATAATTTTAGAAGAGGATAATCTTTCCCTGTATCGGCATCCCTAGTATTATTTAGAAAAGCAAAAGTTTGATAAAAGTTCTCATGAGGGAAGGGATCATAAGGATGACCATGACATTGCACACAAGCCATCGTGGTTCCCATAAGTCCTCCCCATGTCGTACTTACTCTATCCATTACAGCCCTTACTCTGTATTCTTCATTATCCGTACCCCCTTCATCATTAGTAGGTGTATTGCGATGGAATCCAGTTGCTATTAATTGTTCATCAGTAGGGGAGGGAATTAGATCACCAGCCATTTGTTCGATGATGAATGTGTCAAATGGCTTAGCTTCATTAAGTGACTTGATCACATAATCCCGATATGCCCAAATACTGCGACTTTGATCTCTTTCGAAACCACGACTATCAGCATAGCGGGCAATATCTAACCACATACTTGCCCATTTTTCACCAAATGAAGGCGATGCTAAAAGCTGATCTACAAGCTCAGTATAGGAAATAGAGTTTTCTGCTCTGAGGAAGGCCTCTCGAATAGTACTTGAAGGAGGCATTCCTATGAGATCCAGACTCACCCTTCTTAGTAACTCCGACTTCGAAGCTCTAGCACTTAGAGATAGACCTGAAGTACTAAGGTTCAGTTTTATTCTTTGATCTATACGTTTTGATAGCGCGTTTTCCTTTCCGTCAGATTGTCCTATTCCAGATAATTGCTCAATCCCTTTTTCTTGTACTTGTTTATCTAAAGGTTCGTAAGCCCAATGCAGTCCCCATTTTGCTCCTTGTTCCACCCATTTAGTAAGAATTTTGATTTCTTCCATAGAAAGAGCTGGAGCATTTTTGGGCATGCGATTATCTGGATCCTCTAGGAGAATACGGTTAATCATTACACTCGCTTCAGGGTCTCCAGGCACGATGCCATGTCCTCCACTCTCCGTTTCTCGAAGCGCTAAATCCCTGGTCATCAATGAAAAAGACCCAGATTGTTTAACTCCTCCGTGACACGAGATACAGTGTTTGTTTAAAAGAGGTTTGACTTGCGTATTGTAGTCCATTTCATCTGAGGAACTCAGAATATTAAAAAGAGCTACGAACACGAACAGTGTTGCGGTACTGATTATTATAATTCGTTTAGACGCCAAGATGCTTTATTTGTAGGTCTTTAAAGTTAGATCTAATGTTGGACAAATGAAAAATCGCTTGAGGATATTTTAAGAAAGAAGTTTTTTAGACCTTCTGATAATTCTGCATCAGATAGAGGTATCAAGTTGATTTAGTAATGACTTAAGATCTAAGTTGTCGTTGAGAAGTTCTTGTTCTTTTATTAAAGTTGCCAACATTTCAAGGACTTTAGATTTATTTGCAGATTCGACTGCGATATTGTATTGTTCTTCTGGATCATCTTTAAGATTATAGAGCAAAGTTTTGGAGATTTTGGGATAGACTATCAATTTATAATCTCCAACTTTTATCATCCTCTGAAAGTCTATATAGGCGCCGTATATGTTATTTCGTTTCGCAGGCTCATTCTTGTTTTTAGTGTATAGAATGAGAGATTGAAACTCCACATATTCCGGCTGATCTATATTTGCCAACTCTAAAGTTGTAGGCATTATATCTTGTAAGTATACACATTGTGTTCGTTTCTCATTTTTAGGGATTCCGGGTCCTGTTATTACTAAAGGCACTCTGATACTATGATCATATTGATTTTGCTTCCCTATGAATCCATGTTGACCTACTGCCAATCCGTGATCCGCTGTAAAAATGATATGTGTATTCTCCATAAGCCCTTTCGCTTCTAACTCATTGAGAATTTCACCTATTTGCTCATCGAGGTGTGTGATAATTGCATAATACTCTTGGATATGTTTTCTAATTGCATGTTCAGTTCTCGGAAAAGGAGCTAAAGCCTCATCTCTTAGTCCTGGAGAATTTCCAATATCCAATGCGTACGGATTAAACGGTAACCAATTATCGGGAAGCGGAATGCTATCAATAGGGTAGAGGTCTAAAAAAGATTGTGGTGCTTGACGGGGATCATGAGGAGCATTGAATGCGAGATACATAAAGAAGGGATTTTCTTTATTACTTGCACTGTTGATAAAAGATATGGCATCATCCTTTATTACCTCACTCCAATGTTTGCCTCCTTGCCAGAATCCCCCCATGCTGGTATCAACGGGACTCCAAGAATTATCATTCGGGTCTGTAGGACGATTATATCCTACAGGCATGATATCTTCTAAACTTTCATATTGCTTATAGGCCTCCTTATCTTTTTTTCTTTGGTTCCAGTGATCTCGAGGCATACCCGGGCGGATATGCGAAGCTGTCTGGAATATAGTGCTTGCCGGCGCATCCACGTGCCATTTTCCAGTCATATAAGTGTCGTATCCATTCCTTTCCATTAGCCTTGCCCAAGTTTGATCAAGTGCTACAGAGTCGTTATCAATCCATTTCTGTCTAAACTCATTTGCTCGCCATAGACTTCTTCCTGATTGCAACATAGCCCGAGAAGCAGCGCAGATGGCACCATTCCATCCTCCCATGTTATAGGCATGGGTAAATGTTGTCCCATCAGCAACTAGGCGATCTAAATTTGGAGTGATAATCGTACTGTTGCCTAAAGCGTGAACGGCTTTATAAGTCTGGTCGTCTGTAAAAAAGAAGACGATATTAGGTTTCTTCTCCAACTCTTCTTTGGATGAAGAACAAGATGTAATCAGCAATGAAATTACAATGCAACTTAGGCCCAAGAAGGCATATAGAATTGAAGAAAGTCTCACTTTAAGCATTTTGATGACTTTCTAAAAGTAGTCAAACTTTCTTTGTCCGAAAAGTAGATCTCAATAATATGGAAATCTTGGCGATTAGGACAACTCACTAAAGAAGGCTTGAAATCTTCTGCAAGCCTCCATCAGGACCTCTTCAGAAGCAGCATATGAAATCCGAATACAGTTAGGAGCACCAAAAGCCGCTCCTGCAACTGTTGCCACATTAGCACCAATGAGCAAGGCTTCTGCCAAATCATTGGAGTCTGTGATAGTCTTTGATTCATAGGTCTTTCCAAAAAATGAACTACAGTCGGGGAAAATATAAAATGCCCCTTGTGGAACGCTAAGCTTAAGGCCTTCGATTTTTTGCAATTCTGCAATCACCATGTCTCTGCGCTTAAGAAAGATCTGCATCATTCCCTTCGTAATTTCTTTTGGCTCTCGTTCGAGGGCAGCTACTGCAGCTTTTTGACCAAAAGCGTTTGCGCCAGATGTTACTTGACCTTGTATTTTGCTACAAGCCTTTGCTAAAAAAGATGGTGCGGCCATATATCCAAGTCTCCATCCCGTCATTGCAAATCCTTTTGACATGCCATTTACAACAATAGTCCGTTCCTTTATATTTGCATTTTGTGCTATCGAGTAGTGCTTGCCAGAAAAAACAATGTGCTCGTAAATCTCATCTGATACAACAAAAACATGCTCTTCTGTTTCCAGAACATCTGCGATGGCCTTTAGCTCTGATTGAGTATACAAAGAACCAGTAGGATTACTCGGCGAAGAGAATAAAACAAATTTGGTTTTGGCTGTTATCGCTGCTGCCAAATCACTCGCGGCAACTTTAAAATCAGTTTCTACACCTGCAGTAAGAATTACAGGTACTGCACCTGCTAATTTTACTATAGCCTCATAGGATACCCAATATGGAGCAAATATGATTACTTCATCTCCCGGATTTAACATCGCTTGGCAGATATTATATATCGTTTGCTTTGCACCATTTGAAACTACGATTTGAGATGGATCATAAGACAGGTCATTATCTCGCTTCAGTTTGTTGCAAATGGCTTGTCTAAATTCGATTAAACCAGGGACTGGCGTATAATGTGTAAATCCATCATCAAGCGCTTTTTTCGCTGCATCACGAATAAACTCAGGCGTATCAAAATCAGGTTCTCCTATACTCAGACTGATGACATCCTTTCCTTTGGCCTTTAGATCTCGGGCCATTTGAGACATTTTTAATGTCGCAGATTCCTCAAGGTTTAATACTGTATCTGATAAAAATTGCTGTGTTGACATGATTCATGAATTATACAAATCAAATGTATATACTGCTTCTCTTTTGGCAACTATATTAGAGGATAAATTTCATCAAAATGTGAATACTTTTGCGAGAGCAAAAAATTGCAAACGCGAGAAGACAAGAATTTATGAAATCAGATAATGCAGCCCAAATATTTATTACTGGAGGAACATTTGATAAGGATTATAATTTTATTACCGGAGAGCTCTATTTTAAAGATACACACCTTCAAGACATGTTAGATAGGGGGCGATGTACAATGCCCGTTGATATAAAAACCCTTATGATGATAGATAGTCTTGCGATGGGAGATGCAGAGAGAAAGATCATAGAATATAACTGCCGACAAACGCTTTACGAGAATATAGTCGTCACCCATGGGACGGATACTATGACTGAAACCGCACAACATCTAAAGAGGGCGGAGATGAAGAATAAAACAATTGTACTTACAGGAGCAATGATTCCGTATGCTTTTGGATCTTCATCTGATGGCTTTTTTAATCTTGGGAGTGCCTTAGCTTTCGCTCAAGTTCTCGATCCCGGGGTCTATGTATGTATGAATGGCCAGTATTGGGATGCTGACTTAGCATTCAAGAATAGAAGCACCGGATACTTTCAAATTAAAGGTTAACCCTATATGTAAGCCCCATATTAGCAGCAGATAACATATATAGATTGTGTGAAATATAATTGATTTGCTATTTTTGTTTGTCAATTGATAATGTTTGAAGATATATACGTTATTACATGTAGGACTTTTGGCTGAGAATATTTAAGAAAATTGCATTGATAAGCATTTCGAATTCGAATTGATTGGGAATTATCAAGCATATAAATCTAAGTTCATTCACCTTTCAAGGGTTTAGGAACAGCGGGTTTTCAAATAAAAACAAACAAATGATAAGATCTATTCTTATTTGTGTGATAAGCACGCTCATTTTTTCACCAGTTTTGACGGCACAAGATGAGGGTGCTAAGCCCAATTACGATGTTGGGATAACTATAAAAGCGTTGGCTTTAGACTATCTTTCACAGAATGGAGGGCAGTTTAGCGCATTTCAAAAGTATCATACTGGTTTTGAGGTTGGACTACTGAAGAAAATCGCGAATCGCGCATATCTCTCAGTTCCCCTAAAGTTTGGCGTTGTTCAGAGCGAATCAGGCTTGGATAATGATCACAAAGTGCTATTAGGAATTGATGCACGTCTGAATTACCACCTGATGGATAACGACAATCCAATCGTACCGCACCTGATGGCTGGAGTAGGATATGTTTATGAAAGGCCAGGAATATCGAATATTCAGATTCCTGTTGGAATTGGATTTCACTTTAGAGTGGCGTCAAAGGCGTATTTTACTTTGCAATCAGAATATAGATATGCTTTAAAAGATGATAGAAATAATCTTCATCATGGGATTGGCTTCACATTTTTCTTAGGACCTAAAGAAGATCCAAAGAAGAAAGAGATGGAAGAAGAGGAAGAGATGGAGAAGGAAGAGTTGGATTCCGACGGAGATGGTATCATCGATGAATTAGATCTATGTCCTCAAGAAGCAGGTTTAGAAGAATTAGACGGATGTCCAGATAAGGATGAAGATGGAATTCCAGATTATAAAGACGCTTGTCCAGATCAGTTTGGTTCTTTGGCATTAAAGGGATGCCCGGATAGTGATAGCGATGGAGTATCAGACAATGAGGACGAATGTCCGAAAATGGCAGGAAGTATAGCTAATAAGGGATGTCCAGATGATGATGCAGATCAGGATGGAATTCCTAATGATTTAGATAGATGTCCTACCGTTGCTGGCCCTGCGAGTAATGGTGGTTGTCCGGAAGTTGATACTGATGGAGATGGAACTCCTGATAATATCGATGAATGCCCCGATTCTATAGGACCTAAAACTACTTTAGGATGTCCTGATCAGGATGGAGATGGTGTGAAAGATAGTGATGATAGATGTCCTTCAGTAGCAGGTAGTCCTGTTAATAATGGATGTCCTGATGATAATAGTGATACAGATGGAGATGGAGTGCCAGATAATATAGATAAGTGTCCATTAGTGGCAGGAAGCAGTCTTTATGCTGGTTGCCCAGATACGGATGGTGATGGGGTAGATGATAGCCGGGATGCATGTCCAGATATACCTGGACCTGCAGCAACTCGTGGATGCCCAGTAGGGCAGATTCCAGATGCCAGTGAATTACGGAATATAGATAGCGATGGAGATGGTGTTATGGATGCGGATGATAAATGTCCAGGAAGACCAGGATTGGCGGTTTATGATGGTTGCCCTGATACAGATGGTGATGGTCTTGATGATAGTAGAGATCGATGCCCTAATAGCGCAGGGCCAGTGGATACTCAAGGTTGTCCTGAAGTAAGTGCCAGTGATAGACGCGTATTACAGATCGCTATGCGCTCCGTACAATTTGAAACATCAAGAGCAGAATTCAAATCCGAATCTTTCAGAGTATTGACTCAGATTGCTGAGATCATGGATAGATACCCTGACTTCAACTTATCTATCGAAGGACATACGGATGCGCAAGGTAGCGCCATAGAGAATCAGCGACTGTCAGAGAATAGAGCAAAAGCTTGTTATCAATTCTTAAGTAATAGTGGTGTTGCAGTAGATAGAATGAGCTATGCCGGATACGGAGAGTCAAGACCGATCGCGAATAATGAAACTGTAAGCGGAAGAACGCTCAACAGAAGGGTAGGGTTTGCCTTGATACCGAGATCTTAGGGCCGTTTAGAAAATAATAAGAAAGGGTTGTTTCCACATCGGAAGCAACCTTTTTTTGGTTTAAGGCATCTTCTAAGTAGAATATATGAAATTACGTGTAGGTTATTATTCCTTTATTATTCTATCAATCTGTGTCTTGGCTTGTGGCCAAAGGCAGATTGAGAGCGATATATCTTTTGGACCTCCGTCCGATACGATCATTCAGGTACAGATTAGTCAGGATTTGCGAGACACTATTGATGTCAGAGCTCGTTCCTATTCTATTATCCCTAGCGACGCAAGTTTTTCTGAGGAGTTATCTATAAATGAGAATGGAGTTTACGAGTGCAAGCTTAGTATATATGGAACTACTATAGCTGAGCTAATAGTTAATGATAAACAATATAGGATTCCTGTATATCCTTCAGAAGCCTCCCACGGTTCCTTAGAAGAAGACATTTTAGAAGATGATAAACCTCTATTCAGAGCCTCATATAGTGGTAAGGGAAGCGCCATATATGATTATTATCCAGATAAGGAATCGGATCTCGGCTATTATGATGTCCGTATGATCAAGGCCAATCTGATGCAATCTTATTCAACCTATAATAGTTTGAAAGATGAGGTGGACTCTATTGATCAAGTGGAGAAGGATTATTTTGAAAATTATAGTGCCCAAAACGAACTACCAGAATGGTTGTGTATTTCGGTCAATGTGTGCCACTCATTTCGGTCCTATTGTGCCACTCTGATTTCAGTGGAGAGTCAATTTCCTTATCAAAGGTATAAATTTAATTAATCTGTCAATTTGGTGTTTTTGCGCAGGGATTCTCCTTCGAGGACGATGCGATGAGAGTTATAAACAATTCGGTCGAGTATAGCATCAGCGATGGTACCTTCTCCGATTAGTTGGTGCCAGTTTGCTACTGGTATTTGAGAAGTAATGATGAGTGAAGATTGATCGTATTTGTGTTCTACAATATCCATGATTGCTTGTCGCCCGTTTTGATCAAATGGGATGAGTCCAAAGTCTTCCAGAATAAGGAGCTTAGTTTTTTGGATCTTAGTAATCAGTTTGTGATAAGTGCCTTGTATTCGAGTCAGGTGGATCTCATCGATGAGTCTGGCGGTGGAATAATAAAGGGTTCGATGCAGCTCTATACAGGCTTTTCGGCCTATAGCCTGAGCGAGATAACTTTTACCGATTCCGGTTGGTCCGGTGATGATGATATTTTGGTTTTTGCTTAGAAACCCGAGCGATGTCAAGCGCTCAAAGGCATTTTTGTCTAAGCCTCTGTGGGCGGTATAGTCGATATTGTCGATGTTAGCCTGAGCACGAAAGCGAGCATTCTTCAGTAGCGTATTCATTTTCCTATTATGGCGATGTTCCCATTCCTGATCTACGAGCAGGGCGATGTATTGATCGATGGTATAATCTTGGCAGAGCTGGTCGTGTACATTGGTGTAATGCGTGTTGGCCATGCCTAGTAGTCGCATGTTTTTCATGCGTTCGATGGTTTGTTCTTGATTCATTTTAAAAATATTTATTGATGTTTAAAAGTGTTAAAGTGTTTCCTTATTGATAATAATCCCCTCCGCGAATATTGGAGTGTGCCTCAATGTTTTGGACTTCCTCTGGAGAAGGTTGTTGGTCGGCCATGTCCATCTTGTTGCTTAGGATATTCTTGATAATATGATATCCGTAGCGACTGAGTTTGAGTCCTCGTGTACAAGCATTGTTCAGCCTTGTCTTGTCAAACTTCTTACTCAACGAGAAGATGCCCAGACATTGCTTATAAGCGACCTCGGGGTAAGGTTTGCTTTCTATAAGTGCTTTGACATAAGCCGCTACCTGCTCTCCGTGTGGACGCGCTAAGCCAGCAAAATAGTCGGGTGACCAATTTTGATAAAACTGATGAGCGCTACTGAGGTGGTCAGAGATGGTGATGTATGCACCCCCTTGATAGTTTCTAGGGTGTGAGGCGATGCGTTCATTATTGTAGGTGACAATGACATTTTTGTAATCATAGCTTACTTCTACTTTCTTACTAATGAAGCGATACGGGACGCTGTAATAGTTCTTATCGGCAGATAAAAACACATAGCCCATCTTCTGGACGGTAGCTTTACGATACGTTTTGAGTTCATATTCTTCAGAGGGTAAGGGCGAAAGATAGGACTGCTCGATGCTTAGAAACTGCTGCTTACGCGATAGTTTGATGAGGGATAAAAGCCTATCGTTATAAGCTACTAGGAGGCGACTGATTTCAATATTGAGCGCTGCCAGAGAGAAGAAAGTCATCTTATTAATGGGATAAAAAATCCGCTGATAAACCAGATGTACTGCACCCTCTACCAATGCCTTATCTTGAGGAGAATAGGTGCGTGCAGGGTTGATTACGGTGCCATAATGCAAGGCAAAATCCTTAAAAGTCTTGTTTAGTGTAGCCTCGTATTTACTGCCTTTGGTGACCGCAGATTTTAAATTATCAGGTACAATGGCTTGAGTTACTCCACCCAAAAACCGAAGACACTTATTCATTGAACCAATAAAATGAGGCAGTTGCTGAGAAGCACTGGCCTCCACAAAAGTATACCCAGTACAAGGTAAAATTCCTACGAAGATCTCCACTTCTATCAACTCACCGCTGTCTTTGTTGACATAATGAAGTTTCTTGCCTGTATAGTCAACGTAGAGCTTCTCGCCAGCCTTGTGGATCAACTTACCGCTCCCATTGATTTGTTTGAGCCATCGACTCAGATGTTCGCAAAACTGGGTATAGCTATAGCCATCTGGAGTCTTTATCAAGTAATCCGCCCATAATACCTGCTTGGTACAGCCGGGCTTTTTTAGTTCGCTACCGAAGTACTCAAAGTGTCCACTAAGTGCTTCGTAGCGATCTTTTTGAATTGTACCATTGCTAGCAAATAATACACCCAGTTCTGCATCACTAAGCCCTAAAAGCGTCTTTAATGACTTCTCACAAGCTTCAATCTGCTGTACATAACAATTTACAGAGTTCCGATGAAGGCCCGTCAGACGGGCTATTTTACGATTGCTAATACCTCTTACCTTAAGTTCAAGAAGTTGTCTAATGTCCATAATTTCTATTCTTTTTGCTGCCATTATCTCTGTGTCTTTACACAAAGATTTTGAATAGATATTAACCCTCCTGGCACATCTTGCTCCGAAATCAAGTTACGACCAACACCAAAAGTGGCACAACTTGCTCCGAAATCAAATCACGGCCAACACTCAAAGTGGCACAACTTGCTCCGAAATGTGGCACAATTAGACCGAAATAGGTGGCACATCTTGCTCCGAAATGAGTGGCACATCTTGCTCCGTATTAGCCAATGGTTTGGTATTAAGGAGAAAAATCAACTTCTTTATAGTAGTCCAGCGAGTAATACAGGAGTAAAGTCTTACAACGATTTCTTTCAATATTTTCAGGATACACTTGATGAGGATTATTATTCATTTCTCGAAGAGGTTGATGTAGATAATGATGAGGCTATATATTCATTTTCATACTACTGGTTTTTACGTTCTTATTTTTCTAAAAATGTAGATCGCGAAGCTCCTGAATATAAAGAGCTTCCAAAATTGGAAGCGAGTATGCGGCTATACGAAGCAGCGCTTCGCGGTGCTGATGTAGAACTATCTGGGGATGCGCAGAGGTATTTTAAGCAATATGTTTTTTCGGATGTTGTTCGACGCTTTTCCGACACAACAGAAGTCGATTCGCTGGCTAAGGTTTATGGAGTTAAAGATTATCAGCACCTATTGTCAGGTTTGGGCACACGTATAATGAATGAAAACCCAGATTTAGGCCTCGTAAAAGGCGATACCATACCATTACTGCTCTTAGTAGATACACAAGAGAAACTTAGATCACTTAAGGATTACGATGATAAGATCACCTATATCAACATCAGGGCTACGTGGTGTGGACCATGTATTAAGAACTTTCCCGAATACAACAAAATGATCTCAAAGTATAAAGATGACGAGCGTGTTCCGTTTATCAATATTTGCATTAGATCAGAAAGAGATCAATGGTTAAAGGATATCAAGAGGCGAAATCTCGGTGGGATCAATCTCTATGCTTCTGGCAATTGGAATGATAAATTGGGATCAATATTCTCCCTCAAGGGCATCCCACATTACGTCTTACTGGATCGTGAAAACCTACTCGTTGAGAATTTCGCAGAGAAAGCTCCTTTTGCTCACGAAGCAATTGATAAACTCTTGCACCAATCTAACCTACATTAAACTGGTTTAGAAAACCAGCCCTATTCTAAGTACAATATGTACCAACCTAAAAGTTGAGATTTGTGCTAAACCACTTATTGCCAGGTATTATTGATAGCGCAAGAGTTCATCATTATACTTTGATAACTATTCACTCAATAAAGAAGAAAATCGGCCTTTATTAGCATATACTAAGATCAATCCCAATACAAGTCCCACTATAGCTCCAGTTAGGTTTGCAGGGTCGTGTAATGCATGAAACAGGAAAGCATTGAACACAATAGCTACCATGAATGTAAGTGCCAAAGGAACATACTTGTTAAGGAGAAGCGCTACTCCACCGAGTATTTCAAGAATACCGATGATCTTCAGAAATCCCGATGTGGCATAGATACCCATCAAGGTACCTCCATCTCCAGGAATTGGAGGAAAGGGCATAAAACCAAGAAACTTATTCAAACCGAATATAAGTACAAAAATGCCGAAGAGTATTCTTAGGCCCATTACAACTTTAGGATTCATAGTGTTGGGTTTTAATGTTTATCCCGCATTGTGTATTAGGTTTCTTTCTCAATGATCTACTACAATGCGTGAATTGAATCCTTGAATATATCAAATCATCCTATCATATTTGAGGAAGATTGTTGCATATGTTCTGATCCAGACATAAAAATACCCGTACTGATACATCAGCACGGGTAAAACCAATCTTATATATCTGTGGAATACTATACCGCCTCTTTCACAACCGCTGTGAAAGTCTTCGGGTGATTCATAGCCAAATCAGCAAGTACCTTTCGGTTCAATCCGATGCCTTTTTCTGTTAATCCATGAATAAGCTTACCATATGTCGTGCCGTTTTCACGAGCTCCCGCATTGATTCGCGCAATCCAAAGGCTTCTGAAGTTACCCTTCTTGTTTTTTCTATCTCTATATGCATAAACACCTGCTTTTTCAACAGCGTTTTTTGCAACTGTATATACTTTACTTCGTGCACCGAAATATCCTCGAGCGCTTTTAAGTATCTTCTTTCTTCTTGCGCGTGATGCGACTGAATTTACTGACCGTGGCATGTTCCTTTATTTTTACTTTAAGCCTAATAAATGTTTGATTCTTGGCTCATCGGCTTTAGAAACCAATGTAGAATCTCTTAATCTAAGCTTCGCTTTCTTCGTCTTATTTCTCATCATATGCGAAGTACGGGCTTGAAATCTTTTAATCTTTCCTGAGCCAGTTACTTTGAATCTCTTCTTAGCACTTGAATGGGTCTTTACTTTAGGCATAATATCGTCTATCTGAAAATTGGAGCGCAAAGGTATAATTTTCTTTAGATACTTATACCTGTTGAATGCTTTTTTACCGACATTCTATTGAAATTATTCAGATCTGTATGTTATTCATAGTCTTCAGGCCTTATTCACACTCATTCGACACGGATTTTCTTGAGTGATAAAGAATTTACACTAAGTATTTCCAACGATTAAGCTGCAAATATTTATTACAGAATACCCGTATATTCCGCAACTTAAAGTTCAATTTATGTCTCAAAACTGTCTTGAATGCGGAGATTCCTTTATCGGAAGAATGGATAAGAAGTTCTGCGGTGCTCAGTGCCGTTCTTCCTACAATAATCGATTAAACCGGGATAAGACAGCCTTCATTAGCGGGATTAATCACATTCTACGAAGGAATAGATATATCCTCAAACAACTCAATCCAAAAGGTAAGTCTAAAGCCTCAAAACAATTATTGCTGGAAAAAGGATTTCGGTTTAGCTATTTCACCAATGAATATAGAACCAAAGCGGGTAAAGTTTATCGATTTTGCTACGATCAAGGGTATTTAGAGCTGAGCAATAATATGTTAGCCCTTGTAGAAAGACAAGAATACGTCGAATAATGAAGAGTGTTTTGCTGCGTGTGAAAACGCATTGAAACACTCTAACCTACAAGAAGAAGCGCGCATCAATCTCAAACATTAGGCAACTAATATTACTGCCTTAAATGTACCTTTTTACTAAATCAAAGATACAATCCAAGAAACATCTTGCCGATCGCAGAGGACATCCAGAAGCCTTTAAAAGCTTTTCTAGTATATGCCTTACAGCGGAAATATAATCGCTTCAATCTGAAGCTAAGCTCTCAATGGGCATACCATCCTAAGCTCTTGCACAGGGCAAAAGAAAGTCGAGTAATTTCCAATAAAATTGTGGGAATGTAGAATTCTAATCTATAGCCCAGTATTTAAATCAGACAAGTACTGACGGTAAAAGAATAATACAACTCCAGCTCCAATGATAGCAACTCCAGCTTCTGCCATAAGGTTTGTTCCAGCACCGCTAATTTCGCCTGCAAAGCCTCCGAAAAAAGCACCTACAGTTGCAATTAATGCAGCAAAGACCATACTGCTTTTGTTCATAGCCGGAACTAAGCGCTTGGCGAGTACACCAGTTACGACTCCAACAACAAGCCATAATAATAAAGTCATGGTTATTGATTTTAAAAGTGAATAAATAGTTAACCGCTTTTTACGGTTATCATTAAAAATACGCTTTTTTTAGTCATAAATCGTTAGAAATGACATTAAGTGACCTATTGTCGCCTCTTTATCATTAAAAGTACATACGAATTTATTCCAATATGTAGGTGTTGCTTGGTGATATTTGATTTATTATTGACTCATTTTATTGTTGCGATCCCAGTATATAAGGTCTCTATTGACAATGATGCTTGCGTTTAGCTCAAATCCTGCCAGTATTATAAACGCATTTATTTGAAGCCATAGGAGTATGACAATAAGTGCTCCAATAGAACCATATATTTCATTATATCGTCCGAAGTTATTGATAAAATATGAGAATCCAACTGACGCCAGAATGGCCAAAACAGTCGCAAAAGTTGCTCCAGGGTTAATTAATTTCAGTGGACGAAAAATAGAAGGGCCATATCTGTATATAACAGTTATCACGATATAGAATAGAATAAATACGATTATCCATTTAAAAACCGTAAACAATACTACTTGAAAAGCTGATATATTAAAGATCTCTATAAGATTTTGTAGTAATTGTTGTCCCAGAACGATCATAACTAAGCTTACGAGAAAGATTGCAAAAAGGAGAAAAGTCAGATTGAGCGCTACGAGTCGTTTACGGAGGTAATTTCTGTGCTTAAAACTATCCTCATAACTCTTGTCAAAACCATGCATAAGCGTGAGCATACCAGAAGATGCAAATAGCGCAGAGAATACTAAACTAACGACACGTAATTGCGGAGTTCCCTCGGCCTTAATGCTGTTTATAATCTCCAAGAAATACTGCTTGGCACTTAGAGGAAATACGTCATTCATGCTGTTTTCTAATGAATTCATATATTCAATAGCCCATGGCGTCAAACTTAAGAGTGGTAAGACAAATATGATGAATGGGAATATGGATAGAAAGAAGCTAAATGCTACGGAGTTGCTTCGGGTGACTATGTCGTCTTTCTTTAGCTCCTCATAAATAAAATGCCCTACATCGTATAGAGGGATCTCACTAAATCCTGGAAAGGAGACCTTCTTAGACCAGAGAACCAATAGGCGCAACCGACTTTCCCAGTTCAAAAAAGAACTTTTATGTGATTTTGGACCTTTCAAAAGAAGGGAAGGATTACTTCCTTTAGGAATGGAGGACATGATACTTTCTGGCCACTAATCATATCCACAAAAAAGAGTTTCACCACACCTAAGTTAAGTACTTTTCCATCCTTGTTAATGATCTTATGATGAAAGGTAATCATACGACTAGGCATTTCTTTTATAGTGGTATGGATGGTAACCATATCATCATAATGGGCGGGATATTTATATCTGCACTCAAGATTGACAACTGGCATCATTACTTTATGGATTTCTTCGAAATCATGATAACTGACGCCTAAATCACGAATTAATTCGGCCCTGCCCACTTCATAAAGTGCTGCATATCTACCGTAATATAGATATCCCATCTTGTCCGTTTCCGAATATCTTACCCTCTTTTCAAAAGTTGCGGTTACCATATACTATTTAATTCTTGAGATGGGACAAGTCATACAATGTGAGCCTCCTCGCGCTCTTGAAAGCTCTGCAGAGGGGATCGTAATTATGGTATTTTCCAAATTATCGAGATAGTCGGAATCAGTAGCATGATATTGAAATACTTCCTCTGCATCAATCACCTTATATCCTGCTGCTTCAAATGAGGCCAATGTTTTCAAATTTCTATCATAGGATATGGCAACACCTGGTCTAACAGCTACTAGATTACAGCTGTCCGTCCATTGCTCTCTTTCTTGATAAGGGGTTATGCCTCCTCCCGAAAACACAAAACGCATATCTGGATTAATGCATTGCTGTATATAGTCTTTTATAGAGGCATACGTTGTCATACTTCCATCATCTTGATAGACATTGACATTACTGCCCTCTCCATCGTATACGATAGGTTTGTAGCAGGCGATAAGGTCATGGTCTATTCTCGTAAAGAGTGTATCAATATGCATAAAACTCCTATCGTTCGGAATATTTACCTGTACTACATGCTTGACCAGTTTTCGTTGGAATATTTCAGCTTTGATACATTCGAATGCGTAGGCAGAGGTACGTTCGCTGCATCCTATTAGCAAATGATCATTATCAAACATCATTATATCTCCCCCTTCTGCACTTACAGATTCTCCTTTTTTAGATGGGGGGAAATATTCGAGATCATTAAGGTCGATAAGTCTATCTGACGATGACAATTCCGCAAACATTGGATGGTTTCTAAATATGAACCATGACAACAGATTCTCTCTATGTCTTGCCTCTTTAGCAGCTTTTGTGATGAGGATATGATCCTTAATAGTAACCGCAATATCACGTGTAAACATGAAATTGGGTATCGGGTCATAAAGGATTCTGTCTTCATCTTTTACATATCCTGAAATTAGAAGCTGAGCCAAAGATTTGCTAGCCAGATTCTTGAAATAAGATTCAAAAGATGCAGGTAGCTCTTCAAATTGTATTATTTGCTTGATTAATCTTTTCTTTTCTTTATCTGATATATCCAACGATTCACTCAACAACTGCTCTACTTCAAAGACATTTTCGGGCTTTAGAAATCCTTTCAATAATCGAAGAAAGATTCTATACTCCTTATTCATCAGAGGATAGAAGACGATATCATCAAACAAAAGCTCTTCTGCCTGTTTTGGGGTAATCCGTGAAATACCAGAATCAGGGAAATGGACGATTACCTTTTCCAACTTTGATATTTCATTGTCAACGTACATATAGAATGCTTTAATTGGCTCAAATGTACACCTCTTGGTTGATGGGAATATGATTGATAACTCGAAATTCGGTTAAGATAGGCGTACGAATCAAAATATGCGATCCGCATTGACGTTCTGTAGACTTATATTATGGGGAGGACTAAGATATTATTTTTTGATTCTGGGGTAGGAGGGGTAACGTTACTCCACAAGGCCATTCAGAGATTTCCGCGCGAGGATTTTATCTATTATACTGATAGCGCTAATATGCCTTATGGCAATCAATCGAAAGATGATGTATTGACTTACATTATGAATAGCATAAGTGAAATTTCTAAGCATGAGCTCAAGGCTTTAGTCATTTCCTGCCATACCATAGATGCTATAGGTATGGATGCCCTTAAACAATATTTCAAGATTCCAGTAATAGGAGTTGGTCAAGCTAAGAAATTTTTAGATCGTGATTTTGATCCTCGCAAGGTGCTTGTTGTTGGTACACCATTAATGATCCGACATGTCACTCCAAGGCAGAAAGTATCTGGATTGCAAGATCAAGATATTGTGGATATGCTTCCGTTGCAAAAATTAGTGGACTTCTCAGAAGAGTTCGATTTTGAGAGTCCTATGGTAAAGAGATATTTGAATGACTCTTTAAGTAAGATAAATTGGGAAGAATATCACACATTGGTTATAGCCTGTAGTCATATGATGTTCTTCATAAAGCATTTCCGAAAAATTATTCCGGCGGAGATTCATATAATTGATGGACAGCAGGAAAGCTTAGATCTTTTGGCTTTTCAAATCCAACAAGAAACTGATAATCGACCATATGAGTTGCAATGTTTTCTATCAGGAAAAGAAGTCGCCACTGAAGTTTTAGGACCCTACTTGAATTATTTGAACACATCAGGTTTTTTTTATCCTGGGAATAATTCAGTGTGATTTCTGAAATTCTCAGGGATAAAAGCAAGCACTTTGTAATTAATCCAAAGAGATGACTATGTTTGTATATCGATTTTTCTATATATGTCATATTCTTCTTCATTACTTCAGAATGCTGTTGATGCCCTTAGTACCTTGCCAGGAATAGGCAAGAAGTCTGCATTAAGATTGGCGCTGCATTTGATCAACTCAGAGAAAGAGAATGTCCTTCAAGACTTCCTAAGTCCCATCCATAAGATGGTTGAGGATATTAAATTCTGTTCCTGTTGCCATAATCTTGCTGATAAAGAATTATGTACTATTTGTGAAGAGCGTACCCATAAGTCCGATACGATCTGTATCGTAGAGACCATTCGGGATGTAATGGCCATAGAGGAAACAAGCCAATTCAAGGGCTTGTATCATGTTTTAGGAGGTATAATATCACCATTGGATGGAATTACTGCAGATGACTTAAATATAGATTCCCTTATAGCCCGAGTAACCAAGAATGAAATCAAGGAACTAATAATGGCAATAAGTCCTACTATAGAAGGGGAAACTACAATCTACTACCTAACGAAGAAGCTAAAGCCCTTTAACGTCAAGGTTTCCATCCTTGCAAGAGGTATATCGTTTGGTGGAGAGTTAGAATATGCTGACGAACTCACACTGGGTAGGTCCATCATTACGCGAATTCCATATAGCACTTCAGAGCTATAGTTTATAGCTTTTAGGGTCTATGAAACCTTTCTAAGAATAGTACCTTCGTCTTAGGTATGAAGATTTCGATATCAGTCATTATAATAACATACAAGTCCAGAAGCTTCATTGCCGGATGTTTGAATAGTTTACGCAGGGCTTCTAAAGAAAATGGTGTAGATATTACTGTTATCGACAACGCTTCTGGTGATGGAATAGGTAAGTTCTTGGAGCAAGAATTTCCAGAGGTCAATTTTTGTCAAAATGAAAGGAATATCGGCTTTGGGGCTGCATGCAACCAAGGAGCAAAATTGGCATCCAGTAATTTTCTTGTCTTTCTGAATCCAGATACAATAGTATCACAGCGATTTTTTAATGTTATGCTCATAGCGTCTCAAGAATTAGCAGACGTAGGGATCCTTTCAGGAACGCTATATGATGGATGCGGAAACCTCTTGCCGGAATCAGCGAGAAGACTTCCGACAATAGTATCTGCGATTAAAAAAGCCATAGGAAGATCAAGTGGGAATATTCAATATTACGAAACAATCAATGCAGAGGAATTTCAAAAAATCCCTATAGTTTCCGCAGCGGCTATGATGATTCAAAAAACTAAATTTGAAAGAATTGGTGGATTTGATGAGCGGTTTTTCATGTATGCAGAAGATATTGATTTGTCCTATAGAGCGGAGCAATGTGGATATAGTAACTATCTTATAAAGAATGCTTCCGTTATCCATCTCAAGGGAGAAAGTACTTCTAAAGAAGGGTGGGGGTATAATCGTTATTTCTATGCTACAATGGCAACATTTGTCCATAAATACAAAAGCAGTCTTTATTCTAATTATCAATATTTAATCGTTTTTATTGCAACGTTATTTCTTGGAGCATTGTCAATGGGCTATCATTGGATAGCTCGATCTCGAGTTGGGATATCGGACTTTTTAATTGGTATTATTACTTGCTTTGCGGTACAGTTCTCTTGGTCTTATATGAGATATGGAGTTTTGGATTATTTTGGATATTGGGATCATCTTGGAAGCTATATCCTATACGTAGGTGTTTGGGTAGTTGCAATGGTTATAGGCGGGGCCTATTGGCGAGATAGATCACGGCTTACTACTCTTAAATCATTGTTCTTTGGAATTCTGATTTCTCTTGTTTTATATTCCTTAGTTTCCCTTGATTGGAGGTTTTCGAGAGTCGTGGTTCTGTCTTCTGGTCTTATTATGCTCGTTATAAAATATTTTAAAACTGGATTGGTAATCAAAAATAATCCTGGAAGGATCATCTATGTAAATGATAACGATGAAGAAATGGGACTGGGAAATATTAATTCGATAATAAGGACAGGTAATAAGATAGAAGTCGTAAAAAGCACGAACTTAATTCTTGATGGTTTGTCGCTGAAGGATCATCTATTTATAAAGACAGACGACACTTATGATCCCGTTGAGTTGGTTCTAAAGTTAGGGAGCGAATTAAAATATTCGTTTGTGAATTCTAAAACACGTCAAATAGTTTCGAGCCATTTTTCGGGGCAAAGGGGAGATAAGTATGACCACTTGAGTCATCATAATCTAAGTAAGGAAAGATTCATTTATCAAAAGAGATTAATAGATATTATAACCTGCTTAATGACGTTTTGGCCATTGGTATTATTCCAATTAGTAAAGTGTCAAAAAATTAAATTAGAACACTGGATCGAGGTTTTTAAGGGAGACAAAACAATAGTAGGATATGAAGAATTAAAAGCATCTGCTGACCATGCGATCTTATCAAGTTATCTAATACCATGTTATACGAAATCAGATCGCCTTGCAATTCGGCAAGAGAAGATGCTGCACTACTCTTTACACTATAGTATCTTCGATGATTGTTACTATATATTAATGCATTGGAGGAGGTTGTTTACCACATTGACTTATGGAAGAATTGAAAAGTAGAATAAAGACGTTAGCAGAAGCTTATCATAGTACGGCTGTATCATATAGAAGGCATTTACATCAGCATCCAGAATTATCTTTTGAAGAGTATAAGACGTCTGAATATGTTTCTGATACCATAAGATCCATGGGATTGGAACCAGTCACTGGTCTTGGTGGAGGAACAGGACTCTATGTCGATATAGGAACAGGAGATAGAATGATAGCCCTACGGGCAGATATGGATGCGCTACCTATTACAGAAGAAGCTAACCACGAATACAAATCAAAAAACAGCGGCGTAATGCATGCTTGTGGACATGATGTCCATACATCTTCCTTACTGGGCGTACTTCATATTCTTAATGAATTAAAAGAGGAGCTACCATTTAGAGTCAGATGTATATTCCAACCAGGGGAGGAGAAACTACCCGGAGGAGCTTCCAAAATGATTGCTGATGGCGTCTTAGAAAAACCTGATTCCCAATTAATAATCGGACAACACGTACATCCGAGTTTCGAATGTGGAACAGTAGGCGTCAAGTCAGAAGCAGCAATGGCTTCATGTGATGAACTGTACATCACTATTAAAGGAAAGGGAGGCCACGGGGCGCTTCCGCATAAGGTCATTGACCCTATATATGTAAGTGCGCAGGTTATCACTGGGTTACAATCTATCGTAAGTAGGCATGCTAATCCAGATACACCTTCGGTCTTAACAATCGGAAAGATTAATTCCGTGGGAGGAGCGACAAATGTTATTCCTGAAGAAGTAAAGATGGAAGGAACCTTTAGGACGTTTGACGAACCTTGGCGCCAAGAGGCATATAAGTTAATAAGACAAAAAATAGAAGGTATTTGCGCTGCTCATGGTGCTACTGCAGATATTAATATCATGTCTGGTTACCCTTCTCTTTACAATAATCCAGATGTTACCGCCGCTGTTAAGGAGGCAATGATCGATTATCTCGGAAGGGATAATGTCATTGATATGCCTTTGCGTATGACGGCAGAGGATTTCTCTTACTACTCACAAGCAATTCCAGCATGTTTTTATAGACTGGGCACAGCTGCACCTGATGGAACTAAAAATAGTCCAGTGCATACGCCGACTTTTGATGTTGACGAGAATTCATTAAAAGTTGGGATCGGCCTTATGGCTTGGATAGCGATAAACTTGGGAGCTGAAAAATAGATTCTTCCTTCGCTATAATACTTCAAAGTCAGTAATCGTATAACCCCATTCTTCATCAGCGATTTGCTCGCTTTCATCGAAATAGCAATTCTCAATAAATCCATAATCAGGATGATATTCGATGTTCTGCTGGATAGGATCTTGATCGATAAACCGTTCGGCCTGTTGGATCAGGTCATCTAAGCCTAAAGATTGTATCAAGTCGTAATTGGTATCATCTATGCTAACGTCGTTTCCATTGTATTTTTCAACGACGCCATCTACTAATACAATTGAATTTGGGCCTACGTAATCTGTAGAACAAAAGCAGCTGATTATCACCGAATAGTTATAAGTGCCAGAAAAGGATGCATCAAAAACACCAACCTCATCACTGTCGGAGCAAGAGAATATCAATAACATACTGAAGAGAATCAAGATTAAACGGACTTTCATATTTATCATTTCTTTCGATTACGTGGAATTGTAACGCCAAGTTGGGTTTTGCTGTTATTGATGAGTAGTTAAATCATTTCCAGTTTATTACATATTACGGAAAATCTTAATATATTAGCGTTCTAAATGATGTTTTCGTAACGCGATAAAGAAATATGTATGCCTAAGATACTCATAGTAGATGATGATAGAGGAATCAGAAGTACCCTTAGGGATATTTTGGAATTTGAGAAATATGACGTCTTCGAAGCGGTTGATGGTCTTGATGCTATGGTTAAGATCAAGCAAAAAGATTATGATGTAGTTATCCTTGATATCAAAATGCCAAAAATGGATGGTATGGATGTCATTCAGAGGATACAAAATACAAAGCCTGATCTACCGGTGGTAATGATATCAGGACATGGCAATATAGATACGGCTGTAGAAGCGGTAAAAAAAGGAGCCTTTGACTTTATTCAGAAGCCACCCGATCTTAACAGATTACTGATTACTATTCGCAATGCGATGGACAAGTCTTCTCTCATTACCGAGAAGAAAGTCCTCCAAAAGAAGATATCTCGTAAGAATACGATCGACATCGTGGGAGAGTCTGAAGCTATATCTTGGATCAATGAGACAATAGATGTAGTGGCGCCTACGGATGCTCGAGTACTTATCAATGGAGAGAATGGCACAGGAAAGGAACTTGTAGCTCGTTGGATACATGAGAAAAGTAATCGAAGTGATAAGCCAATCGTAGAAGTCAACTGCGCTGCTATTCCATCGGAACTGATAGAAAGTGAATTGTTTGGTCATGAGAAGGGTTCGTTCACTTCTGCACATAAGAGTAGGCCAGGTAAGTTTGAATTGGCCAATGAGGGTACACTATTTCTTGATGAGATAGGCGACATGAGCCTTTCCGCTCAAGCGAAAGTCCTTCGCGCACTCCAAGAGAATCGGATAACAAGGGTAGGAGGAGATAAAGAAATTCGTGTAAATGTGCGCGTTCTTGCGGCCACGAATAAGGATCTCAGAAGGGAGATAGCAAAAGGAAACTTTAGAGAGGATTTGTATCATAGATTGGCGGTAATTATAATTAAAGTGCCAAGTCTTAGGGATCGAAAGTCTGACATTCCATTATTGGTAACTCATTTTAATAAATTGATATGCTCAGAATACAATATTCCTGAGAAGACGTTCGACTCGGCTGCAATTAAAGAGCTTCAAAAAGGATCTTGGACCGGTAATATTAGAGAGTTACGAAATGTCGTCGAACGGCTTATTATACTCAGCAAAGGGCGGGTTTCTAAAGCAGACGTAAGCAATAATGTAGCTATCGCACAAAAGCCGCAATCGGAATTTCAAGCGCTATTTAATCGATTTGATACACTGGAACAATTGCAGGCGTATATCGCTCAGACATACAGAAAAGAAGTGACGAGAGTCGTTCTTTAATCTAATCCAAGAAGAAAGCAGCAGTATTATGGTAATGCGTAACAGGAAAAGTTGGCAACATCTCAATGCGGAAAATTCTTGGACGATGTTCAAGGTGATTTCTGAATTTGTTGAGGGGTTTGAAAGATTGAATAAAATAGGCCCTTGTGTTTCTATTTTTGGTTCTGCGAGGACGAAGCCTGGAGAAAAGTACTACGAATTAGCAAGTGATATTGCAAGTGCATTATGTGAGGAAGGCTTCGGTGTAATAACTGGTGGGGGACCTGGAATAATGGAAGCAGGTAATAAAGGAGCCCATAGAGTAGGTGGGATATCCGTAGGACTCAATATCGAACTGCCTTTTGAACAGAATAATAATCCTTGGATCGATGGTGATAAAAGTCTTGATCACAGATATTTCTTTGTACGTAAAGTAATGTTTGTCAAATATTCACAGGCGTTTATAGCGCTACCTGGTGGATTTGGGACGATGGATGAGTTATTCGAAGTATTGACCTTGATTCAGACGAAAAAGATCACGAGCGCTCCGCCAGTCATACTCGTAGGTACTGCGTTTTGGTCTGGATTGAAATCCTGGATTACAGAAACGATGCTCGAGCATGGAAATATAAGTCCTAAGGATCTTGATATGATTCCAATAGTTGATACACCAGAAGAAGTACTTAAGATTATTAAGGATTACTATGACACTGAGGGCAAAGGAGAGCTTGAGCCGAATATGATACTTGAGTAGTTATCCAATGCACCTAATGTTTCTTTTAACGATGGGGCTTCTTGTAGAGGCGCATTTGTATTTACCGAAATATGTAAGAATGGTGTTGATGATGATGGTTAACCGATTGTTTTGATTCGGATTGTGATCAAATTACTTTGACGAATACCATTGGTTCATGTATAGATCATTTATTAGAAGACATTGCTCATTTATCTGTTGATGTAAGTTGGACCACTCCTCTGAACGATACCTTAGAAATTGAGGTTGAGGGCTCAAGTCAATTAATTTTGATAGATACGGCTACTTCACCTACTGCCGTATTATTCAATGTTCCTGCTGATGGATCGATGGATAATATTATTACCGCTTCCTGGGGATACTATACATTAGGATGTACAGAGA
>JBLIDB010000021.1:0-34170 GCA_047634015.1 Saprospiraceae bacterium | reverse complement strand
GCTCATATCTCTTTTTGATACAAGTATACACGCCATAGTGAAACCTATTTGCGCTTAGGTATCTTTACGGACATTCATATTCTATGATTAGGTTGATGCTATAATATATAATCGATGTTCATAAATTTCAATCAAATAAAGTAGGGGGTTTAGGCTTTTCATGATCCTCAGCGTCTCTTCTCTTTCTGGCAGTTGTAGCTCCCATTCCTTCAATGGAAAGCTCTTGGTGAATTTCGAAATCATACTCAGGGTAAATACGTTGACCTATAGGCAGTAATAGATCCAACCCCTCGGCCCTTGGGTTTTTTATAGCGGGTGAAATCGGATACGCATTAAGTTCATTAGAAGGGTAAGGACGGAGGATAGTGGTTACTTCTCCTAAAGGTGTCTCTTCATCAAGCCACATGGCTTCATTGTCCTGAGATAGCAGCACAGGAGACCTATGATGTCCTATTTTTTGTAATATTTCATTCGCAGTAGTCGTAATAATTGCGAATGAACTTATAACCTCCCCAGTGTCTTTATTCGTCCAGCTATCCCATAATCCAGCCAAGGCAAACGGTTTTAAGCCATCTCTTCTATAGATTAGATAGGGTTTATTCAGACGGTCTTTTTTAGAACCTTCTATAAATGCGTCTGCAATAACCAGACAACGTTTTCTTCTAATTGTATGCCGAAAGGCAGGCTTCGTAATGATGCCTTTCGTGCCTTTATAATTTGGATCATTCTCTTTATTGCTATCCCCTTCAGATCTGGCATTGAAGAAGTAAGTGGGTTTCTTCGCCCAGAATGGTGTCAAACCAAATTGCATTAATTGCAGCGTCTCTGGAAACTCACTTGAAATAACAGGAGCATACTGGCCTATAGAAACATTGGCCTGAGGTTCTTCTGAGAACAAATCTCTTGATATTTCCCTAAGTTGGAAGCGTTTCTCAATGGCTTTGAGTTTTGATACGACAACATACCTTCCGCACATAGGTAGGATTTTTAATTCTTACGATCAATAACAAAATCTAATAACGATCCTAAAGATTGTCTTGCCTCGCTATCGGGGAATGTTTCTAAAATATCTAAGGCCTTCTTTTTATAATCTCTCATGACCGCTTCGGCATATTCGATTCCTCCATTTTCCTTTACGATACGGATCACCTCTTGTTGATATTTCTTCTGTTCACTCTTACGCTTAATGATAGAGCGGATTTTATTATTTGTTGACTTATCTACATTATTGAGTGTATAGATCAAGGGGAGTGTCATCTTCTTTTCTTTGATATCTATCCCAGTAGGTTTTCCTATGTTCTCATACCCATAATCGAAGAGATCATCTTTTATTTGAAATGCCATTCCAGCCGCCTCGCCAAATTCTTGAGCTTTGGCAATCTGTGATTGGTCATCTGAAGTACTGGCTGCTCCGATGCCACATGCTGCGGATATTAGAGAAGCCGTTTTACTTTTGATAATCTCGAAATAGACTTCTTCATTGATATCGAGCTTTCGGGCTTTTTCAAATTGGAGGAGCTCACCTTCACTTACTTTTCTTACCGCATGGGACATAATCTCTAGCAGGTCATAATGCTTGTTTTCTATAGCTATCAATAGTCCTTTGGAGAGCAAAAAGTCACCTGCAAGAACGGCTATCTTGTTTTTCCAGAGGGCATTGATAGAGAAAAAGCCTCTTCTAATATGGGAATCATCAACCACATCATCATGTACTAATGTTGCCGTATGAAGTAGTTCAACGAGCGAGGCAGCAACATAGGTTTTGTCATTGATCGGTGCAAGTAACTTTGCTGTGAGGAAGACGAACATCGGACGAACCTGTTTTCCTTTTCGCTTGACGATGTAATAGGTAATCTTATCAAGTAATGGGACCGTGGACTTCATAGCAGCCTTGAATCTCAATTCGAATTCATCAAGCTCCTCCTTGATGGGTTGCCGTAATTGGGATAAAGAAGCCATTAATCGATCTTCATTTGATAATTCAAAAGCAAGGTAGCAAAACTCATGCTCTACCCATCCCCATACTAACTATTCCAATGATCTTAAGTTGACTATGGACGGTATTATTTCGTTTTCAACGGAGAAAAAATACCATTGTTTTTCTCCCACAAGATTCGGTCTTTAATATTGATGTCGCCATTAAGATCATAATCTTCAGGATAGTAGCTACTATTCTCTCCATTGTTTAGTAACCAGGCTGTAAGATCCTTTACATTGATGTCTGTGTCTGAAGAATTATCCAAGACCATTTCACCGTTTCCAGCAGCCATCATGAAAACGCCATTATTAGAGATTTGCCCCGTTCCGATGATTGAACGATAGGAATCTATAGTTGTAAAATCAAAACTTACCCCTCCCTGAACAACAGGAACTGGTATTGCAGACATAACAGGGAGGTGATTGCGATGCTCGAGAACTATGAAATATTGAGCTCCATTCTCAGTAAACTCCATTAATCGTTGCATTTCAATAGTACCATCCGAATGAATCAAGCCCGCACCTTGAAAAACTTCTGTTCCTTTTGTAAGGCCTCTTCTTAGGCTAACTAAAATCCAATCAACAACCGTTTCTGAATATGCACTCTGTAAACGATCCACATTATCAATTAACTGGTCGCCTTCTACTCCTTCGTAAAACCATGGTCCCTCTGAAAATGGTTGGCCAGGAGGGGTAGACTTTCCGAAATAGGTAACCGGAAATTGCCCAGGTAGATATCCTTGGTCATTTAGTTGCGTGTGCATAATTCCCGTCAAAGGATCATAAGGTCCTTCTAAAAAGATCTTTATGTCCATTTGCATAGCCGCTATGAATCCTTCACTCATCGAGGTGCAGAGAACGTCAGTAGTAAGAATCGTTGTTATCGAGGTGTCACAACCATTATTATTGCGGATTGTGAGGAGATATTCTCCGACACTAAGACCATCGAAACTGGTAGATAATTGGAATGCACTGCCACTGAAACTATATTGATATCCTTCTAGCCCGTCGACGACTAGAATAATACCATCCTTTTCATCAAGACAAACAGGAGGATTAGCAGCGACAATGAAGTTAGAGAAGGTATTACAGCCCCCATCTTCACAATCAATAAGACCATCCCCATCATCGTCGACTCCGTTATTGCAGATCTCTGTTATAGCGCAAGAGCTTTCATTTATAGTAAGGCTTATTGTATTGAGGCATCCATTTGAATTTCTAACAATATGTGTATAGTCTCCAGGAAGTAAATCTTCGAAAAGGGCCGTTGACTGAAAAATTTCCCCATCAAGGCTGAACTCGGTTCCCGTTTGAGCTGCTAAGATTGTAATGCTGCCATTATTATTATTAGGGCATGTCGCCTCAGTGATATCCAATTGAACTTCCAGTCCTGTTGCACAAGCATTATCGGCGCAATCCACAAGGCCATTACCATCGTCATCGATTCCATTATCACAGATTTCTGAACAGTCTATATCCGGCAGGGTCACTCGAAGCGTATCTTGACAACCTGAAGTATTTACTACAGTAATCAAGTAAGAACCCGCAGTGAGGTTCTCGAAGAGGGCTTCGTCCTGTAATGAATTATCATCTATCTTATATTGGAGACCAGATTGGCTATGCGTTATTGAAATGGTTCCATCATTTTTGGCAGGACAGGATAAAACACTAAAGGAGAAATCACCTAAATTGATACTAATCCCGCAATCGGAATCCGCACAATCTATTGCACCATCACTATCGTCATCCAGACCATTATTGCAAACTTCTGGACAGTCTGGAGTTGCCAGGATATATGTTTTGTTTGCCGTACAACCTTTATTGGTTCGTAACTGTATATTATAAACACCTCCATTTAGGTTTCTGAATATTGGGGCATTTTGCCAAACAACCCCATCAGAACTATACTCCATTCCTGCTGTATTCCCTCCACTTAAGAAAAACAATCGAATAGAACCATTGTCTACTTGTGGACATACAGGATCAGTTACGATAGCCTCAAGAGCTTCTATCAAACCACAATCTGAGTCGGCACAATCTATAGCTCCATCGCCATCGTCATCTATTCCATTTTCGCATATCTCAGGACATTGCTCTCCAGTAATTGTAATAATAGGTCCAGCTACTACACATCCAGTACCTCTTCTCAATACTATGCTGAATTCTTCTTGATTAAGGTTGTCATAGGATGTATTAGCGCTAAATGAGTCTCCACCATTTATGCTGTATTCCCACCCGAATTGATTCAAGTCTATAGAAATACTACCATTATTATTGTTGGGACAAGTAGCATTTGTGCTTATAATTGCCGCTGTAATAATTGCTAAACTAATGGCGGTAGCACCGCAGTCTGGATCTGCACAATCCACAAGACCATCCGCATCATTATCGATGCCATCGCTGCAGAATGCTGGGGAAGCTTCAATTGCCCCACAGGTTGTAGGAAATGAAATCCTACATTCGGCATCTGCACAATCCACTAATCCGTCGAGGTCATTATCTATGCCATCAGAGCATGCTGTTTCTCCCCATTCCGCGCAAACTAAGAATGCTCGACAACTCTCCTCTGCACAATCTATAAGCCCATCTCTATCATTATCCAATCCATCCTTGCAAGTGTAAGGACTGTTTTCCATGCATTCGGCAGAACCGAAACAACTATCGTCTTCACAATCGATTAGGCCATCTCCGTCATTATCTATTCCATCATTACAATCTTCCTCTCTTTCGAAACATCTTATGAATTCCCAACAATCGGAATCAAAACAATCCACTAATCCATCCCCGTCATTATCATAAAGATCATTACAAGCGATAAGTGTATTCTCCAGACAAGGGACTAAAGCCTTACAATCTTCATCATTACAATCCACTAATCCATCGCTATCATTATCGATTCCATCATTACAGAGGTTAATCGTGTTCTCGAAAGTCATACACATCATGTCTCCAGGAGGAAGAACAACATGAACACGACCGGGAAAATCAAAATCTGCACAGATATTATGATCTCCGATACAGTTCGCGATGATGAATAAGTTGGAGATACCTTTCTGTATAAGATTGATATCGAAGTAGTCTTCATCATTTCTATTATTTACCTCTGCTACCAATGTGTGAACGCGATATATGCCATCTTCATTTACTAAGAATGAACCATTATTGATAACATAATCTACAATCGTTAAGTCATGGTTTGTGAGTATATACACTTTCTCATAGCCCTGCGGAATATTGACACCAAGGTTGTCATCTGTTGTTATAATCGCTCTACCATTTTCCAAACAAATTTCTTTGTGAGGAAGGGGAATTCCTGTTTCCGCAAAACAATCATTGCACTGAATAGGAGAAATCGTTACACTATCAATTGCCGTGCAATTATTAGCATCTGTAGCTGTCACGTGGTATGTAGTCGGAACGAGAGGCCTTACCGTTATACTTGCGTTTGTTCCTTGGTTGTTATCCCATTGGTAAATGATAGGCTCCTGACCATTCATAGCCACGATATTAATCGTAGCAGTTTCGTTGAGATTTTTACAAAATGTTTGATCTGGGCCTGCATCAATTATCACTTTCGCTTGGACACTTGCTTGACATATTATACAAGCTTGTAATGAATCCGACACTATTTGTGGTGATGTGTTGAATTCAACAGGGATATATTTTCGCGGGAGTGTACATCCATCGAAAGTGGTGGAGCAGGAATTATCGAGAGCAACGTTCATAAAACTTCCCCCAGGAGAAGCAGAAAGTGCCAAAGTGTTAGGAGTTGCTCGGTCTGAAATACCTACTACCGTAACTGTAGCGCCATATGCATCTTTTAGAATATCAACATTAGTTGTAGGAAGGGATGTAGAGCAATTGGGACTCGTTGCGCAAGCATTATCATTGAAAGCATCCGTAAAGAGCACGATACTTAAGCTGTTTTCTGAACTTCTTCCGATTGAACCATCGTTAATTAGGTTTATCAATTCACCCATCGCATAATTAAGATCATCCCCTCCATCATTACAAATGGCATTCAGGCAGAATTGCCTGTTAACCGAGGTGATTTGACCGACACTTGCTAGAGCATACTCAATACCAACCTCCCTACCAAAGGCACCACCATAGTGCACTAAGGCTCTTCTTGAAGTAGGGCATTGTGCTCTTACACCTGCCAGAGAAGTAAGAATTATATTTTCGAAACTGGCGAATTCAGCATTGTCAATACTATGAGAGTTGTCGACCATGAAGATCACATCATTAAAGATCGTGTCATATGCACAGTCAGGGCCACAGGTTTGAACATCTACCATAACTTGATCTGTTCCTTGGCATCCATTACCATCGGTAATGGTAACCGCAAAAGTGGTCGCCATTGACGGAGTTACAGTAACTGATTGCCCATTTCCGAGATTATTACTCCAAGCATAGGTATATGGAGCTTGTCCAGAAACAGGAACCGCCATCAGCGAAGCACTTTCGCCTCTATCAGTACAAATAATTTGATCTATGCCAGCATTGACGTTAGCTACAGAGATAATGTTTGCTTGACAAGAAACTAAGGCAGCCACTTGAGCTCCTACAGTCAAAGGATTATCTGAAAACTCTATTGGAATATATTGTCTTGGTAACGCACACCCATCAAGCGATGCGTTACAAGCATTATTGAGTGCTGTTGCAGAATATGTTCCTCCAGGTGAGGCACTTATGGCTAGATATTCCGGTCGAGCATCACTTGACATGCCAACAACGGAAATATTTGCTCCATATACACTCTTTAATATGTCCACATTCGTTGTGGGTAGAGTAACCGAACAATTAGGATTACTGCATGAGCTATCTGAGAAAGCATCCGTAAATACAACTATCGAAAGTCGATTATCCGGGTCTAAATGAAGTTCGCTGTTGTTAATCATCCTAATGAGTTCACCCATCGCATAATTGAGATCATCTCCGCCATCATTACAGGTCGCATTAAGGCAGTTTTGTCGATTTACAGAGGTAATCGTATTTGTGGAACTTAATTGATGTTCAAGGATTACATTCTGTCCAAAGGCACCACCGTAGTGCACAACACCTCTTCTGGACATTGGGCAATCAGCGGCAATTCGGTTTATTGTGGAAATAATGATATTGCTAAAACTACCGAATTCAGTATTGTTGATACTTGCCGAGTTATCAACAAGCATTATAATATCATTGGATATTGTATCGCTATTACATTGTGCTCGCAATCCTGTGTGGCACACAAGTAAGAGGGCTAATCCGATCAGTAACTTTCTCATAAATATATATTATGCATGTCAATCTATGTTGACATACTTCTTAAATCATATGCAATTCCTACTTACTGATTGGGGATCAGTATTAACAAAGGTAGTTTCAGATATTATATTAAACAAATTTATAATATGTTTTTTAGTAAGAATCAGTTTCTTCTGAAAGCACTACGATTATTTTACTTTTGTGACACTTATAATTTTCAACTATATGAGACTTATGAAAATAGCCCTTGCGCAACTCAATTATCTTATTGGAGACTTCTCTGGAAATGTGGCCAAAATCATTGAATACATCAGTATTGCAAGAGATCAAGAAGCTGATATTATTTGTTTCGGGGAGTTAGCCGTTTGTGGTTATCCTCCTCGGGATTTTCTAGAATTTAAGGATTTTATAACACTTGCTCAGCAGAGTATAAACGAAATACGCCTCGCTTCAGAAGGTATAGCGGTAGTCGTTGGTGCACCAACCGTTAATCCAATTGCTGAGGGAAAGGACCTCTTCAATTCAGTATATTTCATCGCAGATCAGGAGATTCTTCATGTTCAACATAAAGCACTCTTGCCTACATACGACATCTTTGATGAGTATCGATATTTTGAGCCCTCTTCCGACTTTCAGATTGTTAATTACAAAGGACAAAAGATTGCATTGACAGTATGTGAGGACATCTGGAATATTGGCAATGAAAATCCATTGTATGTTACTTGCCCTCTTGATCATTTGATCCAGCAGAAACCGGATTTCGTAATAAATGTTTCCGCTTCACCATTTAGTTTCAACCATGCGAATGCAAGGTTAGATATGCTAAGAGCAAATGCCGAAAGATATAAAATACCGCTCTTCTATGTCAATCATGTGGGAGCCCAGACGGAGATAATATTCGATGGTGGATCAGTAGTAA
This sequence comes from Saprospiraceae bacterium, assembly GCA_047634015.1. Taxonomy (GTDB): domain Bacteria; phylum Bacteroidota; class Bacteroidia; order Chitinophagales; family Saprospiraceae; genus JAJRXG01. The sequence continues at coordinate 26,024 of JBLIDB010000021.1, read as the reverse complement.
TGGCTGCTAATGGCATGGTCCATGATGAAATGGATTATTTCTCAGAAGGTATGAAGTGCTATGAACTGGATAAGGTAAAAGATACCGCTACGAATTCAGAACAGCCCAAAGATAAAATAGCGCTTATTCACGATGCTTTGGTACTCGGAGTTCAAGATTACTTCGGAAAGCTTGGCTTCAAGAAGTGTGTCTTAGGCCTTTCAGGAGGAATCGATTCGGCGGTGACGACAGTAATAGCGGCGAGAGCGCTAGGGCCTCAAAATGTCCGAGTTCTATTAATGCCATCTGAGTTTAGTTCGGACCATTCGGTTGATGACTCAATCAAATTAAGTGATAATCTTGGGATCGAATATGATATCATTAAAATCAAAGAAGTCTACGATGAATATAGATTAACACTTAAGCCTTTGTTCGGGGATTTACCATTCAATATAGCTGAAGAAAACTTGCAGGCGAGAGTCCGAGGGATGTTGCTCATGGCAGTATCCAATAAATTTGGACACATAGTACTTAACACTTCTAATAAAAGCGAGGCCGCCGTGGGTTATGGCACCCTCTATGGGGACATGTGTGGAGGACTTTCTGTAATTGGCGATCTCTATAAAATGGAAGTATACGCACTCGCGAACTTCATGAATAAAGATGGAGAAGTACTTCCTCAGCATATCATTACAAAGCCTCCGAGTGCAGAGCTCCGGCCTAATCAGAAAGATTCAGATAGCCTGCCAGACTATGATATTTTGGATCAAGTGTTAAAACTATACATCGAGAAACGCAAAGGACCTGTCGAAATCATCGCCTTGGGTTTTGATCCCGCGCTTGTCAAGAGAATATTGCGACTCGTCAATATTAATGAATTCAAGAGATATCAAACAGCGCCCGCATTGCGTGTATCATCCAAGGCATTTGGAATGGGAAGAAGGATGCCTATTGTGGGAAAGTACTTGAGTCGATGAATGACATACTACAAATATTAACTAGCGGGAATAGCAAGGCTGATGCTCAAAATATTTCCAAGGCAGTAATAAACCATCAATATCCGATAGAGGATTTATTGTCATGTTTTTTTTTCAAAGATTTAAGAATTTGCCAGCGGGCTTCATGGCCACTAACATTTATTGCAGAACAACAACCTGCCATGTTGACCTCATACCTTCAAAAAATGATTGATCACCTTGATCATCCCAATCATGATGCCGTCATTCGTAATACTGTTAGATCCTGGCAGTTTATGGAAATCCCTGAAGAGTTTATTGGGTCTATTTACGAAGTGTGTTTCAACTATTTATCTGACCCTAATTTTGCAATTTCAATACGCGTATTTTCAATGACAACATGCGTGAATATTGCAGAGCGATTTCCTGAATTGGGCCTTGAATTGGAGGTTTTTATTTTGGAACAAATTGACCATAGTACAGCAGGCTTTAGGTCCCGTGGCATGAAAGCGTTAAAACGATTAAAACATATCCTAAAGAACAACCATCTGTAATCCTATGATTGACAAAGGAATCTCGTAAACTTGTAGGCCTAATCTTGATTTATTGCAATATGACAGATAGAATTTCTCCTATACAATCTCTTCTTAAAGATCGGATTCTTGTAATGGATGGTGCCATGGGTACCATGATACAGCGTTACAATCCTCAGGAAGAAACCTATCGAGGAGATCGATTTGCTGATTACGAAAGTGATATAAAAGGAAATAATGAGGTGCTTTCGCTTACGCAACCAAATATGATCCAAGAGATTCATGAGGCGTACTTAGAAGTAGGATCAGATATAATAGAGACGAATACTTTTAGTGCTAATTCTATTTCTCAGGCTGATTACAACATGGAAAGTCTTGTCTATGAGATGAATCTAGCTTCTGCAAAGATTGCTCGCGCTGCCGTTGATAAGTACAGCACCAGTGATAAGCCAAGATATATAGCTGGAGCATTGGGACCTACCAATCGGACAGCATCTCTATCTCCAGACGTCAATAATCCTGGATACCGAGCAGTAACTTTTGACGGCTTGGTAGCAGCCTATTATGAGCAAGCCAAGGCGCTGATGGAAGGAGGCGTAGATGTCTTTTTGATAGAGACAGTATTTGATACATTGAATTGTAAAGCGGCTCTTTTTGCCATTGATAAATTACATAAAGAAGTAGGTAAAAAGCTACCGATAATGGTTTCTGGGACCATCACCGATGCAAGTGGCCGCACATTAAGTGGTCAAACAGTGGAAGCTTTTTGGATATCTGTATCTCATATGGATCTCATGAGCATAGGCCTGAACTGTGCACTTGGGGCTGAGGAACTTACGCCTTTTCTAAGAGACTTATCAAAAGTCGCGACTTGCCCAGTTAGTGCTTATCCCAATGCAGGACTGCCCAATGATATGGGAGGTTACGATCAGACAGGAGAAGAAATGGGTGAGCTGATGCGGGATTTTCTGAATCAAGGATATGTCAATATAATAGGTGGATGTTGTGGAACAACTCCAGAGCATATCGATGTAATGGTCCAAGCAGCACAGGGAGTTTTACCACGAATACCTGCTGAACCTTCCCAATATGCAGAATACGCAGGATTAGAACCGCTCGTGGTTCGTGAACATATGAACTTCATCAATATCGGAGAACGGACTAATGTTACAGGTTCCAAGAAATTTGCTCGTCTCATAAAGGAGGAAAAATATGAGGAGGCACTTACTGTGGCTGTTCACCAGGTCCAAGGAGGGGCGCAGATTATTGATGTCAATATGGATGAAGGTTTGTTGGATTCGGCAGCAGAGATGGAGAAGTTTCTCAATCTTATGATGGCAGAACCAGATATCGCAAAGTTGCCGATTATGATAGACTCCTCAAAGTTCGATGTTATCGAAAGAGGTCTGAAATGTGTTCAAGGCAAGTGTATTGTAAACTCCATCTCTATGAAAGAAGGAGTGGAAGAATTCAAACGTCAGGCGCATATAGTAAGAAGTTACGGAGCTGCTGCTGTGGTTATGGCATTTGACGAAGATGGACAGGCGGATACTATAGAGCGCAAAGTTGAAATTTGCCAAAGAGCCTATAAGATTCTTACGGAAGAAGTTGGATTCAGCCCTACTGACATAATATTTGACCCAAATATATTTGCGATAGCAACAGGAATAGAAGAGCACCGAGAATATGGCAGGAACTTTATCGAGGCAACAAGGCTGATAAAAGAGAAATGTCCAGGATGCAAAATCAGCGGAGGTGTTAGTAATCTATCCTTTTCATTCCGGGGAAACAATGTTGTGAGGGAAGCAATGCACAGTGTATTCTTATATCATGCTATTAAGAATGGTATGGATATGGGAATCGTGAACGCGGGTATGATGGAAATCTACGATGAGGTACCTAAAGACCTTCGTGATCTAATAGAAGATGCCATCTTCAACCGTACTGATACATCAACGGAGGATCTTATCAATTATGCCGAAAATGTAAAAGGCGGGGGTAAGAAAAGAGAAGTAGACTTATCCTGGAGAGAACAATCCGTATCTAAGCGCATCGAACATGCGCTTGTAAGGGGTATTACTGAGTTCATTACCGAAGATGCTGAAGAGGCAAGACAGTTATTAAACTCCCCTTTAACCGTAATTGAAGGTCCATTGATGGACGGGATGGGAATCGTTGGGGATCTCTTCGGTTCAGGTAAAATGTTTTTGCCGCAAGTGGTAAAAAGTGCAAGAGTAATGAAACAAGCCGTGGCGTATCTTACGCCATTTATTGAGGAGGAAAAGGATGGTGTTGTTTCTACCAATGGAAAAATCCTCATGGCTACTGTGAAGGGAGATGTTCACGATATAGGTAAGAATATTGTTGGTGTTGTTTTGGCTTGTAATAATTATGAGATCATAGATCTTGGTGTTATGGTTCATCCTGACAAAATCATCCAAACGGCTATAGATCAGAATGTTGATATTATAGGTTTGAGTGGGTTGATCACCCCTTCTCTGGATGAGATGGTAACCGTCGCTGAAAGGATGGAAGCTCGAGGGCTTAAAATCCCATTATTGATAGGAGGAGCAACCACTTCCAAAACACATACAGCGCTCAAAATAGAACCAAAGTATAGTGGAACTACAGTACATGTTATCGATGCCTCTAAAGGAGTCACTGTTGCAAGTAGTCTGCTATCAAGTGATGAAGATGCAAGGACCAATTTCATTTTGGATGTAAAGCAAGATCTTGAGCGAGTTCGCAAACAAAGAATCAGAACGACAAGAGCTAAAGACTATATCAGTATTGCAGATGCCCGCCAGAATAAAGTAACTATTGATTGGAAAAACTATAAGGCTACAAAGCCGACTTGGTTGGGAACCAAAACGTTATCAAGTTATGATCTTGCGGATCTTCGTGGGTATATTGATTGGACGCCGTTCTTCTCAAGTTGGCAACTAAAAGGAAAGTATCCTGCGATATTTAAGGATGAGACAGTAGGTGAAGTTGCTAAAAAAATATTCGAAGAAGCGCAAGAAATGCTTGATAAGATCATCTCAGAAAAATGGCTAACGGCTAATGGTGTAATAGGCTTATATCCTGCCAATAGCCGGGAAGATGATATTCTTGTCTATAGTGATGATACGAGAACGGAAGTTATTCGTGAATTCCAGAATCTTAGGCAACAACGCAAGAAAGCGAAACACCTACCAAGCATATGTCTCTCGGATTATATTGCGCCGGTGGGCGAAGGTGCTGACTATATAGGAGGATTTGCAGTCACAACGGGTGTTGGTATTGAAAATCGGGTTAAGGCATTTGAAGATGCTAATGATGACTATAGTGCCATACTATTGAAATCCTTAGCTGATCGATTGGCAGAAGCTTTTGCAGAACGAATGCACCATTTGGTCCGGACTGAGTATTGGGGATATGATACTTCAGAGCGATTAGATAATAACGCATTAATAACGGAACAATACAGAGGCATTAGGCCTGCACCAGGATATCCTGCATGCCCGGACCATAGTCTTAAAACAGATATATTTGAGTTGATGAAGGCAACGGATGAAACAGGGATATTCCTTACGGAAAGTCTTGCTATGTATCCAGCGGCATCCGTAAGTGGCTTTTATTTCAGTCATCCAGAAGCGAAGTATTATGGATTGGGCCAGATCTCTAAAGATCAAGTCGACGACTACGCTGAACGAAAAGGAATAAGCTTAGAAGTAGCCGAAAAGCTATTAGCTCCTAGTTTGAATTATAAGGATTAAAGCATAGACCTAAGTGATACCAAAAGTACAAGGTTCATCTTCTCAAGCGCAAACGTCGTATCCCGATGAGATGACGCTGCAGGAATTTGTTCTGGGATTGGTGGATATTCTAAGGTGGTTGAAGTCGCATTGGTGGAAACTTGGTCTGGTAATGCTCATGTGCATAGGGGGCTTTCTTTATAATTTATTCAACAAGGAACCAGAATATAGGGCGACACTCACTTGTATATTGTCAGATGATCATTCTGGAGGTATAGGAGGATTGGGAAGTGTCTTGGGACAATTTGGATTGCCGGCTAATTCTGGGAAGTACAATATTAATAAGCTTTTGGAGATTGCTAAGTCTAGGACGATAGTTTCTCGTGCTATACTTTCTGAAGTCACTATTGAGGGAAGAACAGGGCTTCTAGGAAACTTTCTTATTGAGAACCTTGACTTAGATCAGGAATGGAGTGAGAAGAACCCTGAAATGGAAGGATTTAGATTCCAAAAAGCAGTTCAAGAAGGCTTAAATATAAAGGAAAACTATGCAATTAAACAATTGCATAAACTCATAGTCGGCTCATCAGGGGATCGATCTAATGCATTGCTACAGATGGATTATGGGAAGACGGACTATGTGATGTCGTTTATTACAACTACGTTAGATCCTAGTATAGCGATTCATACATCTCGATTGATGTTCGAACGATTAAAAGAATTCTACATCTTTCAAGCGACTGAGAAATACCAAACTTCTTTTGATGTCTTGCAAATCAAAAGAGATTCTCTTGCAAAGGCGTATCAAAAAACAGAACTCCAAATCGCCAAATTCAAAGATCAAAGCGCGAAAACATTTGAATATAGTAACAACGTCACGCTTAGTAATCTTTCTACCGAATCCTTAGGCTTAAAGTTGGCTCTCGCAGAAATAGAAAAAAGTCTTGCTCTTGCTGAAATGGCGTTAAAGAATAGCACGCCTATGATTCAGTTGATTGATGAACCCATTGGACCGTTGTCACCTCTCCCAAAGCCACTACTTCGAACAATTATAATTGGAGGAGTTATTGGATTGGTACTGTATTTAGCATTTATTTTTATGTGGGGATTGGCAAGGATGGTGTAACGCGGCAAAAGCTATTTTAAATGACAAATATCCTCAACTACAAGATCTACGGCACGGGGCAAGCGATTATTATCCTCCATGGGCTATTTGGGATGCTCGACAATTGGAAGAGTATCGCCCGGAAGCTTCAGGAAGAGTATCAAGTTATACTAGTGGATCAGCGAAACCATGGAAGATCTATGCGCAGTGATACTTTTTCTTATGAAGTAATGGCGAAAGATGTAATCACACTAATGGACTTCCTGGGTTTGGAAAAAGTCATCATACTCGGGCATTCTATGGGTGGTAAGACTGCGATTCAGACCGCATATAGTTATTCAAACCGCATTCAAAAACTGATCGTTGTCGATATTGTGCCTAAGACTTATAGACGTGGGCATGATGAAATATTTAAGGCTATAAATAACGTACCGATAAATTCGATTACAAATCGGAAAGAAGCCGAGGGGTATCTAGGCCCTTATATTGATAACCTTGGTGTCCGACAGTTCCTATTAAAGAACTTGCATCGTAACACAGACGGAAGCTTTGAGTGGAAGGCAAATTTCAATGTCCTTCATAGAGAATATGATAAAATGGTCGCGGGTCTGCAATTGGATGAGACTATAGATACACCCTCCTTATTTATTAGAGGAACAAGATCGAATTATATATCAGATGGGGATATAGTTATCCTAAATGAGCTATTCGGTAATGCCCAGACGAAGGATATTGAAGCAAGTCACTGGGTTCATGCAGAGCGTCCCGACGAATTACTTGGTGTACTTAGGACATTCTTAACATCATAAGATCGATGAATTGCGTTAATGAATCGCATACCTTTATGTCCAAGAGTAAAATGATGAAAAACAAAAAAATACTTACTGCACTTGTTTGCTTGATTGTGGCTGGCTCCGCATTTACACAAAGCAATGAGCGGTATTTCGAGATCGCTAAGAATCTTGAGGTATTCACTTCAGTATATAAGCAGCTAAATACACATTATGTAGATGAGTTAGACCCCAACACACTAATGAGGACGGGTATCGATGCCATGATGAATAGCCTGGATCCTTATACAGTCTATTATTCAGAGTCTCAGGTGGCGAGCTATCGCTTATCTACGGATAATAAGTATAACGGTCTTGGGGCAGGGAGTTCGGAGATCGATGACCAGATAGTAATCACTGAAATTTATGAAAACGGCCCATCTCATGATGCGGGAATTCATATCGGAGATGTTATAAAGAGTGTCAACGGGATGACTACAAGAGACAGAAGCCATAAAGATGTGTTGCAGATATTGAGAGGCTTTCCAGGGACTGCAATAAAGCTCAGTGTGCATAGGCCCGGAACTAATGAGGACTTGAGTTTCTCGGTTACAAGATCTGAAGTTGACATTCCTAATGTGCCCTATCACGGAATGATCTCTGATCATGTTGGATATATAGTATTGACAACGTTTACGAGGGATGCGGGGAAAAACATTGCAGCAGCGCTGAGAGACTTAAAAGATAATAATGAACTCAAAGGAATCGTCCTCGATCTCAGAAATAACGGGGGAGGACTTTTGGCGGAAGCGATAGACATCTTGGGAATCTTTCTTCCTAAAAGCTCACCCGCAGTAAGTACGAAGGGAAAAGTAAGAGATAGAGATGTAACATATAACACTCGACGCACACCAATAGATACAAAATTACCAATCGTGGTGTTAACCAATAAGTCTAGCGCCTCGGCATCAGAGATCGTCTCTGGATCTTTACAAGATTATGACCGAGGAGTGGTGATGGGACAACGGACTTATGGGAAAGGTTTGGTACAAAATCACCAAGAAGTGGGATACAACTCTAGGATAAAGGTTACAACATCTAAATATTATATTCCTTCTGGCAGATGTATCCAAAGTGTAGAATATGCTAATGGTGAGCCTGTAGATATTTCTGATGAGAAGAGAGAAACATTCTATACGAAGGCAAAGCGGCCTGTACTGGACGGAGGTGGAGTTACCCCAGATGTTCCATTGACGGCGCAAGAGAAGCCAGAAGTGTTATCGGCATTAGCTTCAGCGAACTGGATATTTAAATATGTAAATAATTATATCGATACACACCCTGATACACCGGTCGTCGAGAGCTTTGCTTTTACTGATTATAACGGATTTATAGGCTTTCTAAAGAAAGAAGGGTTCTCTTATGACAATAAAGCCGAAAAGTCTCTGAATCAACTCTTAGAAGATACAGAAGGCAATTATGCTCAGGATGTTGCGACGCTTAAGGCCAAAATAGCAGCGGATAAAGCTGATGACTTAGAAGAGTATAAGGAGCGGATCGTAAGAGATCTTGAAATTGAGATTATCAAGAGATATCATTTCCAGAAAGGAAAGTCTCAACAGAACCTCAAGAGTGACCAAGAAATAGTTGCTGCCATAGAACTGCTCAATGATCTACCACGATATAATAAGATCCTAGGTCATTAATACATTCCTAATCTTATGGCCTTGATTTTATGTATAGAAACCGCAACAGAAGTTTGCTCTGTAGCGCTCTCCAATAATGGGGAAGTAATGCATGTAGAAACCCTGGAAGAAGGGCAAAAACATAGTTCCCTATTGGTCCCTCTAATCGATCAATGTCTTTTAATGGCAAGCGTTCAACGCAGCTCTCTTGATGCTGTAGCGATTAGTAATGGTCCAGGCTCTTATACAGGCCTGCGAGTAGGAGCGAGTAGTGTAAAGGCCATTTGTTATGCTTTGGACATACCTATGATAGCTATTCCTACCTTAGAAAGTCTTGCTTATCCATATAAAGAACAAGACAGGGTCGTTGTCTCAACTATTGACGCGCGCCGAATGGAGGCGTATATGGGCACCTATCACAGAGGAGAAGAGGTGAGTGGGTCTAGTAATATAATATGGACCGAAGACTCAATACAAGCTTTAATAGTAACCCATGGGCCGATTATAATTTGTGGTAATGGGATTGAAAAAGCAGAATCAACAATAAAAATCCCTGCTGATGTCGTTATCGCTCCAAATAAGTGTGATGCGACTCTTTTGTGTCAATTAGCCGATCACTACTTTGAAAGAGGATTAGTAGTTGATAGCGCTTATCACACACCTTTCTACTACAAATCTCCTAATATTACCGCGCCTAAAGCGAAGTTTGGGTTAAAAGGGTAGATTTTAGAAGTTCTCTCGAAACTTTCATGAACGGTGATATGTTAGGCAATAATCTGATTTACAGGATATTTATAGATAACATATTATAACAATATTAAGGTGGCCTCTGATTTCGGCATAGTGTTTGAAATGTAGTGAATGTAATACTTAAACACTCGAAATCTGCTTAAAACCTATTCCATGAGAAACAAGAAAAACGAAACAGTAACGCTTAAGAAAGGCCTGAGCAATGTTCAGCTCGATTACACTGAACTTAGAAAGGCCGTATTGGTACTACGTGCCGTTAATCATAAGCTTCGCCAACGGATCATCGACCTCCTAGACTCTGGAGAGACAATGACCGTTACAGATATCTATATCAAATTAAGATTAGAGCAATCTGTTGCTTCACAGCATTTAGCTATCCTTAGAAGAGCTGGTGTAGTAATCACAGAGCGTCAAGGAAAGTTCATTTACTATTCACTTAACAATGAGAGGTTAGATCAAATATCTAAGCTTGTTGAGGACTTGGCGGGATAAAATATCACTTGAACTGAACATATCTATATTATTGATATATAGCACTTTACATCTTTTTTATTACATAACTCGTTGAGTATTAATATCTAATGAAAATCTTTAGATCTCATATTATAAATAATTGTAATATTTCTTTGTGGCATTGGATTAAATAGTCATATTTGTCCTAAGGTCGAATAAGAAATAAGAAACTCAATGAAAGAAACTAAGGTTAGGTTTAGTAGTGAAAAGCTAGAATATTCCTGCAATTTGATGCGCGCTTTAGCCCATCCACTACGATTAAAGATTCTAGAGTATATAGATGCATATGGAGAGACGAATGTTAATCGTATCTACCGCACATTAGAAATAGAACAGTCCATCACTTCGCAACATCTTAAGATATTGCGTCTCGCTGGAGTTGTAAATGCAAGAAGGGATGGTAAGAAGGTCCACTACACTATCAACTATCAGGTTATAGTGAAAGCGGATCGTGCAGTTCAAAACTTCCTCGGTCAACCGAAAATAAAAGAAGTAGCTTAAATAGATTTTGAGATATAGCTTTAAGAATTTAGGTGCATTCTCTTCGTGAGAATGCACCATTTTTTATTGATACGAACCATACATAAGGACCTGAAATATATTCCCTAATGCATAATTCGAGTTTAACTCCCATCACATTGTCGAAAATGATACTTTTGCGCCTGATTTAGAAAAACAGCTCACATGAAGATTGATGAAATAGTAGCAGTATCTGGACTTCCTGGTCTTTATAAGGCAGTTACCAGTAGGAATAATGGGATGATCATTGAAGATATCGATACTCAGAAATCGAGATTTGCCTCTATCAGGAAGCATCAATTTACCCCGCTTGCTACCGTAGCCATTTATACGGATGAAGATGCTACGGAAATCAATGAAGTTTTCTCAACGATGTTGGCTAAAGAAGAAGCGCTTCCAATTCCTGAGATTAAGTCATCTTCTTCTAAGGATCTATTCAAATACTTTGCTGAGATTTTACCAGAATACGATACAGACAGAGTCCTTATAAGTGATGTTAAGAAAGTGCTGAAATGGTATTTATTCTTACGCAAGCGAGAGCTGTTTCCATTTGAAGCTTCTGAAGAAGTGAGTGGCGAGGAGGAGTAGTCTTATATTTCATTCCTTACACGACCTCAAACCAAAAAGAACCTCCATGTTTCTCTACATTCTTCAGAGAAGAAGCACCCCAAAGCGGTAGTAATTGCTTGATGAATATCGGCTGCTCACTTATATAATAATTTGGAGCGAGCACTTTATATCGACTTGGATTATTCAACATTGCTATGGCCAGTGCGTATTGCTCAGAATACATTCGCTGGCACATAAAACCGGGGTAATCATAAGGTAAATAAATATCATGAATCTGTACGATGACGCCTGATTTCAATTTGGGTAGGATTTCTAAAAAGAAGACCATCACATCAGAATTGGGTAAGAGCCTATGTGAACCATCTAAAAACAAGATGTCACCACAAGAAAGTTGCTCGGCAATATCAATATCACATTTATGTAATGGTTGGCGATACACCTGATCAGCCAATTGATCAATGAATGCGCGAGGTTGAGGATCTATAGATGTAATCTTAGCATTCAAATTATAATCATGAATCGCTTGAGATATAATCATCGTAGAAGTACCAGAACCGATTTCAATAATACGCTGTGGCTTTTTCGTAGCAATAAGTATATACAGAACAGCTACATCTAATCCAGGAAAATATCCATTGTCCCATTTGAAGTCAAGCCCTCTTTTAGTAGTATTGGCTTCGAGAGAGGTAATATTAGCGCAACGAGATAATATTTCTTTGATAAGAGTAGAATAGCTATTACTATTGGCTGATATGATCGCTTCTAAAGATTCAATGGCAGGCATTTTAGCTCCAGGGCCATATCGTGGATTTGCATCCAATTTATAATCCAAAAAGAAATTTTGGAACTTAGGACTAAGTAGACGATATAGATCTTTTAGAACACCCATCCTCTTAGCTTAACTAACCCAACCATACTATGACTCTTAGCGTTCTATTACTTTATAGGACTCGTGCTATATCCGAGATCAGACCAAGAGAATCCTGCTTTAACATCTGTAATAGGAATTTTTAATGCTGAGATATTACCTTGATGTTGTTGTGCTATTTTAGCTCCACCAGGAACTGTGATCCAGTCTTCCCAAGAAGTATAGATACCTCCTATAGGTATGATACTTACCCACATTTTATAACCTGTAGGCATTCCCGCATCATCCAAGAACCATAGATAAGAATCTCCGGGAGTTACTCCACCAGATTCATAAGTTACCAACAACCCTTCTTTGCCATCTTCATCTTTAGCTATAGCAAGTGATGTTCCTCGATCATGAATTTTATAAGGCGCGGATAGCCAAAACATATCGTTACACCAGTTTGACCATCCTGACTGCACCGCTTTATCCTTAGCTTCTCCTTCTAAGACTACACCATTTTCAGTTGCAGTTCCGGTTACTTCATCTGGATCTAATTGTACTTCAACTTCCCCAATAGTTACAATGGCCTTGTTATCAACACGATCCCATACGTAGTGGTTCTTTCCACTGAATGTCCATTTGATATATGGTAGTGTATCCCATGCTGACTTATTGATAGCGGATAGCATTTTCTGAGCCATCACTTGCGCATCTTTGCCTTCTACTACTGTAGGGCGATCTTCACTTGCTACAAGTTTCACATATGCAAAGCCAAGAATTGCGATTGCAACTATTGCGAGAAAAAGGTATTTCAGAAATTTCATGCCGTTATATTTTCGGCAAGATAAGGCTTATGCCTCGACTATTTCTAATGTTTCTTCTGCGATGGTCTCTTCATCAATAATGTCTTCACCATCGACATCTAGTAATTCTACTTTAAGGTTTTCAATGATAAACTTCTGACGTTCAGGAGAGTTCTTACCCATATAGTAGGATAGGACTTCATCAATATTTGTCTGTCCCGACAGATATACTGGCTCAAGACGGATATCATCTCCAATAAAACCTCCAAATTCATCTGGAGAAATCTCTCCCAATCCCTTAAACCGGGTGATTTCTGCCTTTCCGCGTAATGCTTTGACAGCCTTGGCTTTTTCTTGTTCACTATAACAATAGAAAGTCTGCTTCTTATCGCGTACTCTAAAAAGCGGCGTTTCCAAAATGTATAGATGTCCTTGCTTTACGAGATCTGGGAAAAACTGTAAGAAGAAAGTCAAGAGCAAAAGCCGAATATGCATACCATCAACATCGGCATCTGTAGCGATAACAACATTATTATAGCGCAAGTCGTCTAGGCCATCTTCTATATTGAGTGCATGTTGGAGGAGGTTGAATTCCTCGTTCTGATATACGACCTTCTTCGTCATATTATAGCAATTCAGGGGCTTCCCACGAAGACTGAAGACCGCTTGAGTACGAACATTACGAGCTTTTGTTATCGATCCACTGGCACTATCTCCTTCGGTGATGAAGAGCATCGTTCCTCTCTTTTCCTCATCGTTTCCTTTCTTATCGCTGTAATGAGCACGACAGTCGCGTAACTTCTTATTATGAAGATTTGCTTTCTTAGCGCGCTCATTGGCCAATTTTTTAACACCTGCTATTTCCTTACGTTCTCTTTCGGACTGTTGGATACGCTTGAGTACTGCTTTGGCGGTATCTGGGTGTTGATGCAGGTAATTATCCAAATGCTTCTTAACAAAGTCCAAGATAAAAGACCGCATACTAGGACCATCGGGAGCCACGTTTTGCGATCCTAATTTGGTTTTTGTTTGCGATTCAAATACAGGCTCCTCTACACGAACAGATATCGCCCCGACGATGGCTGAATGAATATCCTTAGTATCGTAGTTCTTGCCGAAATGATCCCTTATAGTCTTTACCATGGCATCTCTAAATGCTGCTAAGTGCGTTCCTCCCTGCGTTGTATTCTGTCCATTGACAAAAGAGTAATATTCCTCTGAGTAGGCATTACCATGGGTGATTGCCATCTCAATATCTTCATCCTTAAGATGTATAATGGGATATCTAAGCGAATCTTTAATCGTAATCGTCTTTTGCTCTAATAGATCAAACAGACCATTCTTAGAATGAATGACTTTCCCATTGAATTTTATCTTGAGTCCGGCATTTAGATAGGCGTAATTCCAGAGTTGATTCTCTATGTATTCTGTTCGAAACTTGTAGTTCTTAAATATGCTTCTATCAGGTTTGAATCGGATAATGGTACCATTTGGCTCGGAGGATTTAACGATGCGACCGTCTTTAGTAAGCACGCCGCGTTCGAATGTCGCTTCTTTACTCTTTCCATCCCTAATGGCCTTCACGATGAAATTATCGGAAAGGGCATTCACAGCCTTTGTTCCGACACCATTAAGTCCCACGGATTTCTTAAAGGCCTTGGAGTCATACTTTCCTCCAGTATTGATCTTCGAGACACAGTCTACTACTTTTCCAAGCGGAATCCCACGTCCAAAATCACGAGCGATGATCTCTCCTTCTTGGATTTCAAGTAAGATTTCCTTTCCATGACCCATGACATACTCATCTATAGAGTTGTCAAGTATCTCCTTGATTAACACATATATTCCATCATCTTGAGCGGCACCATCCCCTAACTTTCCGATATACATTCCAGGACGAAGGCGTATATGTTCCTTCCAGTCTAGTGAGCGAATATTCCCTTCGTCATATGTTACTTCTGCCATAGTATCGTTTTTATCATGTGCATCGATAGATGCATATAGGATCACAAAATTACACACTTGTAGCAAAAGTGTAATCTGTTACTCCCATATAATCAGATAATTAGTGAATTTTTTCTGAGAAACCCCAAACGTAAGTATTTGAAGATTACTTTCATCTGCCTTTTAAAAGATAATCTCCGTAGCTTGCTATTATGAATATTAGATCGAAACTGCCAGAAGTCGGCACCACTATCTTCACAGTGATGAGTGCGCTGGCGAAGGAACATGATGCTATCAATCTATCTCAAGGTTTTCCAGATTATGAGATAGATCAAGTGCTTAAGGATCTTGTAAATTATCATGTGCAAGCTGGTAGAAACCAGTATGCTCCTATGATCGGAGTCGAAGCTCTTAGAAAACAGCTCACTATAAAGTTGGAATACCTCTATGATGCTAAATGTGACACTCAAAACGAAATAACGATCACTAATGGTGCAACAGAGGCAATCTATAGTTCTATTGCTGCACTTATAAATCCCGGGGATGAAGTTATATTATTCGAACCAGGATATGATAGTTATCGTCCTGCTGTGAAAGTCCATGGAGGAGTCGTCGTTCCAGTCAGATTATATGCGCCTGATTATTCTATTGACTGGGAAGCTGTTGGTCGGCTTATATCTGATAGGACAAGAATGATAGTTGTCAATACACCCCACAACCCCACAGGAACTGTTTTAGAAGAGCAGGATATGCTAGCTTTGTCTAAGCTTGTTGAAGGGACGGATATATTCATCCTCTCAGATGAAGTATATCAACACCTTACATATGATGGAATACAACATCAAAGTGTATTGCGATATCCTGAGTTGAGATTACGAAGCATAGTTACCATGAGTTTTGGTAAGACTTTTCACGCTACAGGATGGCGAATAGGATATTGCATCGCTCCTCCTGAAGTAAGTGCTGAAATGCGTAAGGTTCATCAATTCAATACTTTCAGTATTAATGCTCCCTTACAGTATGCCCTTGCAGATTATCTGAAAGATAAGGAGCGATACCTATCTCTCAATAATTTCTTCCAATCCAAAAGAGACCTATTTATACATCATCTTGAGGATTCCAAATTTGAAATTATCCCGAGTAAAGGCACCTATTTTGTATTGGCGAGATACAATCAAATCAGTGACGAATCTGATGTCTCTTTTGCAAGAAAAATGACCATAGATTATGGTGTCGCGGTGATTCCTATTTCCGTTTTTTATTCAAATGATACGGATGAGCGGATAATAAGATTCTGCTTTGCGAAAGAAGATAAGACTTTAATAAGAGCGACTAAGAAGTTGTGTGAGATATAAAATTAAGAACCCCACTAATCGATATGATCTATTTTTAAGCAAAGAAAAAGCTTTAGTTTTTAACCCAAATATTATTTATTAACCAACCTCCACCTTCATTCTGAATACAAATATTCCCATCGCTTAAAGGCCTCAAAAGCAACTCGTCAACACACATCGGATAATTACCTCGGCCTCTTATGACAATCTGATCTTGAGGAAAGACACTGATCTCTGCTTGAAATTGAGACCAACCATCTTGATTATTTAAGGAATTTCGAGAATCATAATGGTTATAGGCTTTCTGCTGTTCTTGTGAATCAAAAATATAGACCTCAAAAAAAGGCATTCCTGCCTTCTCGATATTTACTTTACTCCAGATAGACAATTCAAACTTTCCTTCTATAGAATCAGGAATTATAATTCTGTCGATCTCTTGCCATTCATTTACCACGTAAATTCCACTGCTTCCCACTTTTCCATAATCATTCGCGTGACTATTCATGTCCTTGTAGTGAAACCAAGAATCACTACAGTTGCTTAGGGCTTGAGTTACAGCATTTGGATTGTTGATATCCTCTGGCCATAGTTCATGGAGGGATAATTGTTCATCAGTATAAAGCTCAGTAGACTGTTGAGTTAGAAACTGCTCTCCGGAACTCAGGTGTTCAGTAGAGTTCATTTTGAGTAAAAGTATTGGCCGTGATTGGTCCAATTTATCCGGAAGCGTTTTATAAATTAGTGGATCAGATGCCATTTGCATATTCTCAAGAGAACGGCCCACTGGGGCTCTGGATAGTTTAGAATTTATCAGCGGTAATCCAGTTGC
Organism: Saprospiraceae bacterium; assembly: GCA_047634015.1. Lineage (GTDB taxonomy): Bacteria > Bacteroidota > Bacteroidia > Chitinophagales > Saprospiraceae > JAJRXG01. Next base: position 9,144 of record JBLIDB010000021.1, on the reverse strand, counting down.
ACTGGATATTGCGAAGGCATGTACTTCTGTAGGCCAGTCGCCTTCTGTGAGGATATTATCGTTCCAAGATTGAAAGACAGGAACAGTATAGATGGCTTGATAATTAGAGAAATCTATTTTCTCCTTCTTTTTTTGAATATATCCTTCGAGATGAGAAAGAGCATAGTGGTTGGTGAAATGCGTTAATCGAATATGCTGATCAAGATAGATGTAGCCTTCTACTAACCATAAGATTCCCAATATTATAATTACAACATTAGAAAGCGTTGTTGGTAACTTGCGATAAAGTCTTATAATTATAAAAACCGAGAGCAGAGAAAGTGCATAATATGATATCCAGGAGAGTCTTCCTGTAGCTTTAACCATAGTGATAAATCCGCTGTCAGATGCCAACCAAAACCACCATTTACTTTTTAGAAATGCAGAAGCATATAAGAAGGCGACGCCTGCTGCGAGAACTAATTTTATTGCGCGATGACTCCATGGGATTTTTTTGCCCTGGACATGGGCCTTGATCGTATATGCTCCGCCTACGACGCAGACAACCAAACTCATGAGGCTTATTGTTGCTCTTGCTTCAGATCTTCCCACGAATGGCATCCCCAAGAAAGCAATGATTTTATTAAGCAAGCTATATTTTCCCCAGAGTATTCCTTCCATTGTACTTGCAAAATAGAAGTGGCCCCACTGATGTTGGATGCGATCCTCAAAGGGGTCTAACCAAGAAGTACTTGCAAAAAGCAGAATCAAAAAAGTGAACCCCCAAAAAAGTGGGGTTATTCCCTTTTTTTTGCGGAAGCGATCTTGTAATAGTTCTACACCTCCGTAGCATAATATTAGAATGCAGACACAAACAAGGAGGTAAGGGTTGTTGAAACCAAAAAACAACGTCAATAGAACAAAGCATATCGTTACGGTATGCTTTAAGTGGCTCCTCTTAATATTCCATAGCCACAAAATGGCTAGCGGAATTAAAAAAGGATAAGCCAATCCTAAATGTCCGTATCTAATACGTACTAATTGAGGAGCGAGTGTTCCTATACATATAGAAAATAAAATAGCAATCCATAGGGGAGCATCAAGTCGCTTTATGACTTTATATAGGATGATGTATTGCAACCAAATACCGAACATTAAGATCACATGAACAATACCAAGAACGTGTCCTGATACCCAGGGGAAAACAATGTTCAACTTATTGAGTGACATTGCTATAATACTCTGTGCATCTGTCATCAAAATGCTCTCAGGGGCCGGATAGTTCATGGAAGACAAAGTCGCTCCATATCCATAGAGCGTATGATAGAAGATGTTGTAATAGATGACATTTCCATCACCTCCGACCATAAAAACAAAATCATTGGGCCGCCAGAGTGCACCGCCAAAAATCAAATAGAGGACAACAAAACTTGCCCCCGTTAGAATGAGATAAGGCCAGAAATTAGTAGGCCTTTTCACTCAGAAGTCCTTCCCATAAATACATTAACTCCTGGCGGTATTGGATTGCCAGCTGCACGACGCATCATAACGATTTGCCCAGTATGCCATAATGCATCAGATATCTGTCCATTTATTAAATTCCAGAAAGGAAAGGAGCTCGATTTTTCGCCTCTTTGGAAGACGACATTAAAACTCTTCAAACTTTCAGAACCTGCTTTATGGAGTATATCACTGGCTGTCTGAAGATTTTGTAAAGTTATAGCGCGCCGTTCATCCAATGATAATTTTACTTTTTCGGATGTTCTGACATTAGGTTTTTGAAGCATCGCGTTGGCTATCCCTTGAGAAAGACCCGTAAGATGCTCTAATGTTTCACGGACAGTCCGTGAATCTTCACCTGGTTTATAGTCCATCTCCTTTTCTGTAAGCCCTTGAGTTGCCCAGTAATAGCGATATCCTAAGCCATCTACCATACGTGCAGCAACAGATTCTGCAGTATAGGTTTCTGGAGCGTCTGGAATCTGATGAAAAGGAAGTTTTTCGGACATAGTCTCTTTTATTGTTTCTGCTGAGGCACTTGGTAATTGGCTTGTCATACACGAAGTCCAAAAAGCCAAAGAAATTAAAATCAATATAGTCTTTATCATTTTGCGAAATTAGCATATGATTTCAACAAATCAATATTCGAGATGAGTGACTTAACCATTACATTAATTCAATCTACACTTCATTGGCAAGATCCTGAAGCGAATCGAAAGATGTTTGGTGAAAAGATCAAAAATGGTGATGAGCCAAAAGACCTTGTGATTCTTCCAGAGATGTTTACGACAGGTTTTACGATGAATGCTAGGGAATGGGCAGAAACAATGGAAGGGCCTACACTCAGGTGGATGAAAAGGGTAGCAGAGGAAACAGATGCCGTGATTACAGGAAGTCTAATAATATCCGAAGATGGAAACTACTATAATCGGTTGATTTGGATGAGGCCGGATGGTACTTTTGATACTTATGATAAGCGTCATTTATTTGCGATGGCAGGGGAGCATGAACACTATGCCCCGGGAACTGAGCGACTTATCGTCACGCTTCATGGATGGAAGATATGTCCCTTGATATGTTACGATCTAAGATTCCCAGTTTGGGCGCGAAATGATGATGCCTACGACTTATTGATCTATATGGCAAATTGGCCAGATAGAAGATCTTATGATTGGAATACGCTGTTACGAGCACGAGCGATAGAAAATCAAACCTTTGTTGCCGCGGTTAATCGCGTTGGAACTGATGGCAATGAGCACGCATACGCTGGAGATTCTTGTGTAATAGATCCTGGGTGGGAAAAGACAATCCACCATATGGAAGATAAAGATGCGGTTGCTACGGTTGTTCTTTCTTATAAACATTTACAGGATGTAAGAGGAAAGCTACCTTTTTTGAAAGATGCTGATAAATTTAGTGTTGAGCAATGAGAGTGGTGCGGGTGTATTAAATAGATCGCAAATTCAGCGTTAGCGTAAATTAAGTATGAATAATAGAGTGCGCACACTAATTCAGAAATTAAAGTCGATATTGATAAATTTTGAAAAGTTGAGTATAAAACTTTAAACATGAAAAAACAAATGTTCTAGTCCTGTTTCTCCTATTGTCGATAACGCTGAGTGCTCAGGGTAAAAAAGAAGAAATAAAGCCAATCCCAGAAGCAAAATCCTTTCTTACCAAACATGACATCATCAGCGGAGGGGAATTAATCAAATACGATGCTGTAGCTTCTGAAACATATTTAAAAAATAACGACGGTGACTCCCTAGCATCTTTTTGGTCGGTCGCATATATAAAAGAAGGCGTGTCCGACCAGCGCAATCGACCGGTAACCTTTGTATTTAATCGTGGGCCTGGTTCCGCATCAGTCTGGTTGCATATGGGAATGTTTGGTCCTGAATTGGTGAAAGTTAATTCGGATGCGAAACAAGATGATGGTGCTGCACCGTATAGTTTAGTTGCCAATAATAATGGCTTATTCGATCTAACAGATTTCGTTTTTATAGATCCTTTTGGTACAGGTTACAGTAGAGTTGTTGGTAAAGGAAAAGTGAAAGACTCATGGGGCTTAACAGAGGATGCCAATTCCATCGCCAAGTTCATGAGGCAATGGATAACAGACCACAATCTTTGGTTTTCTCCAAAATACATGGCTGGTGAAAGTTTTGGAACAACGAGAGCTGTTGCAGTAGCGAATGCTTTAGAAGGAGGAGGGCAAAATATGTCCTTAAATGGCTTAATACTTATTTCTCAAGCTTTGGACTATGCAGGTTCAACTTCTGAACACGACAATATAACGTCTTATCTAACCTATTTGCCCAGTATGGCAGCAACAGCTTGGTATCATAAAAAAGCTGGAGTAGGTAAAACACTGGAAGCCTTTATTGAAGAGTGTAGAGACTTTACTTATAATGCATATGCACCTGCTCTTTTTAAAGGTTCGCTATTAAGCGAAATTTAAAAGAATGAAGTTGCTCAAAAACTGAGCTATTTTACTAGTCTTACTGAGGACTATATTTTAAAGTCAAGTCTCAGAATTCTTATGCACAGATTTCAAAAGGAGCTTCTGGCGGATAAAGGAATAGCTGTTGGTCGGTTAGATGGTCGCTATATGGGAGATGAGGTGGATAAGCTTTCTGATGGTCCTCATTTAGGTGACCCAACGAGTTATCAAATAAGCTCGGCATATACTGCAGCTTTGAATTATTATTTGATTTCTAAGCTTAACGTGAAAATGGATCGGCCATACTTACCGAGTAATCGGGAAATTTATCCCATCTGGAACTGGAAGCCTGTTCCAGATGGGAAAGGATGGGAGCCTGCTGCGGTTAATGTTGCTCGCAAACTTAGCGATACGATGAGAAGAAATCCTGCTATGAAAGTAATGGTAGCTAGCGGATACTATGTTTTGACTTGTCCGTTTTTTGATGCGGAGTATACATTTTCACGACACGGAATAGAGAGAGAAAAGATAAAAATGACCTACTATGAAGGTGGTCACATGATGTATACACATGAACCTGATTTTATAAAACTATCAAGTGATATTCGAGAATTTTTATCTGATTAATACCAGGATCTGATTTAGTAAAAAATGATTTTTGTATGTGAGCGGTTAATCCTTATAAAATTCTAATTGCACCTCTTTTTAGAATAGTAGCGCTATTGCTTTCTTCCTCTTTTTTGAAAGATGCTGATACGTTTAGTATTGAGGAATTAGGAGTGACACCAAGTCTCTTGGAATATTCTCTATCATGGAAATACTATTTACCTTTTGCTGAAAAATCTATAAATCTATTACCGTAGACCGAAATCCCATTAAGAATTTGGAGATTAATAGAAGGCCAACATTCTCTGCAAACTTTTTAAGATGATTTAGTCACCACAACCTGTGGATGTTATACTTAATGTTGTTGTTGAGGGGATCTTATTGTCATTCTCCATCATTACTTCAGGAGCGTTGAGAATAATGTTTTTGCCCACACCAAACACAGCATTCGGTTGTACGATAATTTGATTATTAGCATTGTAGGTTCCGTCTAGCGTGCCTGATGTTGCGTCTAAAATGATAGTATCGCTACAAGAATCGGGATCATCTTTATTTAGTACGCCATCACAATCTTCATCGCCCAATGGGTAACCCCCACTTCTACCGAATGTTACACTAATTTTAGTCATATCAGCTTCATCTTCGATTGGATTATCGCCGCATGCAGGATATAGTAAAAATGTTAAATCATCATAAACATCATAAGAAGGTTCGTAATCCTCTTCTCCATATTTAGGCAATCCGGGGTTGCGCTCTATGGTTAAGGTTGAAGTTTTACAAGATCCCGAAGCAACTTCAAATTCTATAAGGTTGTTTACATTGTTCAGTTGTGTACTAGCAAGAGAGGCTTTGGCCCCATTTCTATTATTAGTCAATTCTAAAAGGTAGGTACGTTCTTCGGCGGCCTCATTACAAACGTTAAGCGTAAAAACAGCTGAACCATCTGGGTCCACGTTGTCTACAAAAATATTTTTAGAATTTTGTTCAAAAGAACATTGTTTTGAGCTAGCTGATACTTTAGGTTGATCTCTTTTGATTCCTCCTTCATAAGGACAACTTGTTTTACTTGTATTGGCCAATTTAAACAAAGGAGTACCGTATTCTCTATCTCTAAAAACATCAACATTAAAGACGTCTCCAGAATCATCATCATTCAATGAGTATGCAATCATTTTAGTGTTAGTCGTAATTTCTTCCTTACCTACGCCACGGCTTTGAGTTATTGTAAATTCTGCACCACTAGAAAACCCAGTTCCTCCGATATTCACAAGAGTCTCAATTCCAGCAGATTTTTCTATTACTATATCATAGGTTATACTTGATGTTTCTGTAGTTTCTACTTCAGTAGAACTTGAAAGAGTAGTACCACCACCTGAAAACGTAATTTGATCTAGTTTAGTAGCTGATGCTATATTGGATGTATTCCTATTCAAAGTCTCAGTCCAGACATCAATTTGATTTTGGGCTCGGGCACTATCCGCGGAAGTGGACGCAATGTTGTCAATAACCTGTTGTTGAGCAATGATGTCGTTTTCTATATCAATTGTAGACAAAACAAAATTAGTTGCATCAGCAGAAGCATAGGCAAAAGTAAGGGATGAATCTATCGTACAAGTTGTACTATCAATAAAGAATTCTTTCTCGACGCCGTAAACTAATTCTTCACCATATCCAATGAAAATATCTCCATTCTCACCAATACTACCTGCATCAGGACGTTCTGACGTTTTGAAACCTTTTGTTGTTGTAATACACTCTTCATAACTCTCAGCTGTGCCTTCAGTTATTTCCATCTTCATTCCTACCTGAAACTCTGTATAAACTTCATAACTTGTAGTGACGACAAATCCGACGCTAGCAATAACTCCTAACTTAAGATTAAACTCTACATTACTACCTTGAGCATTGGTTATATTCTGACTAACTGTACGACAAAAACTCTTGCCCTCTAAGAACTCACTGTAACTATTATCCCCAGGAGGATCATGAAGTACCAATCTTGGAATTTGAGGTGTAATTGTGGTGCCAAGAATTGGTACATTGTAATCTACTCCAGTAACTAAGAGAGGGATTATAACTGATGTAAAATTATCTCCCATTCCAGTCTCAACGGTGACCACTAAAGCGTCATCCTTAGCTCCCGATTTTGGCTCGAAGAAAAAGTTAGTAAGCAAACTTGGGCCACCAGCTGCGATAGGAAAGGAATCGAGTGTCACCAGCACCTTATCTTTTGTCCCTAATTTCGTTCTATAGTGTTTTATTTTAACTGTTTTTGATAATGGCACTATCGCTGAATTAAATGCAACATAAAGTGATAATTCAGTATTGGTTTCTTGTGGAAGAACATGAAAACTCTCAGTTGCTGTAGCATTTATTATCCCCTCAATTGTACCTAGCCGCTCATTATTTGATAAAGTGCCTCCGCTTAATTCATCGCCACAATATATTATTGGTAGCAACCCTAATGAAATGGTATAATTCTGATTTTTTACTTGATTATCAAGCCTTAGACCTCCACCATCAAAATCAACTAATGCCAGTGAAAACTTACGTGGGGTGATATCATTTTCTTCATCTAATGGAAATAGATTTGTCAGTGAGCCCCTATTTACAATACTCTTTTGACTATTAAGGCCTATGACTTGTATCGTAAAGCTTTGTTCAGTTCTTTGTTCATCACATCCGTTGCAGTCATCATATTTGTTAGCACCAAAAAAGATCTCCTCTTTATAACTATTTTGGTCATTAGCCAATACAGGATCAATATTCCCAACGGATAAAAAATTATCTGCATAAAAACCTGGCCCTTCCGCATCAACTGAGTTTACAGAAGCATCGCTGTTTAAGGTACTGCTGCCAAAAACTTGAGAGCCTACCTTAAGTGCAAAATAGCCAGCCCCTATATCCGTGCCTTTAACGATATTAAATGCTGCAATTGTAGTGCCATATGCCAATACTAATTCATCTTCTGTAATTCCAGATATATCTCCTGCATCCATATCTAATCCTGGACGATAGTTAGAAGAGAAAGCATAATCACTATCGAAATTGGGATTATAAGTTTGAGTGCACCAATCTGGAATAATCATAGTGGGCATATTATTGCCATCAAGAGATTCTCGTAATGGGAAAAGATAGAGACCTTTATTTGTTTCATTTTCATCACCGACACCACCATTTGTATATGAGAACTGAGCACCAACAACAAGCTCATCGCCCGCAAACTCATCAACAAAATCCCCGCCTGACAGACTTATATCTGCATAAGTATACATAAAGGATTCACCGTTGTCTGAATTACCTAGTACATTCAACCAGAGACATCTTGCAACAGAAGGACTGAAAATCTCTTTTACATATTTGCTAAATATTGTACCAGAGTTATTGACATCTAAAACTTTCACATACAATCTGTCATCAACCCAATCTGCTAAGGCTACTTCATCATATCCATCATCGTCAATGTCTAAGGCATAGACATCGGCACCAGTATATGTAATATCAGTAGATGTACCGGAGACACTTGATGTGATGGAAGCATTATTAGCGCTGTCAAGAGATAGACTAAAACTATAAATTGTCGCACTAGTAAGTAGTTTCACCGTTATAAAATACCATCAACTCCTCTTTTTCATCCCCAGTAAAGTTACCACTAATGGCATGAATAATAGAAGTACCTGCTTTTGTGTAATTCTCAAGCGTACTTATTGATGTAAGGTTTGTATCCAGCTTATATTTGAGATCTACTTGAAATCCAAGGCCGTCAGAATAAATAGCAGCCTCTCCATACTCTTCACCAAAATATGATCCACCCGTTATTTGTGTTGGGCCACTACCTGTTGTCATTTTCTCTGTTGAAGAGGTCGGTGACGATGTATTGCTAATACCCTCATACGTTACAATCTGCCTTTTGCCTTTCTCTGTATCGAGATACATAAAAGCCATCTCGTTTTGTTGAATCTGGAGTGCATCTGCAAGCAATGAATCACTGCTGGAATCTTGTGAATATGAATTGCTTATGAATAACATTATTAGGCAAAAAGCCGCCAAGCATTGGTTGATCATATGTGTTTTAAGTAAAAATTGTGAAAGCAAGAATATCTAATTGAAACCGCATAACAAACACAAATTGCATAAAGTTGTAAAGTAGCCTTAACAACCCTAATTCAGTGATGGAGACTAAACAGATAGTGACGTCCATCCTGAGAACAATAGAACAAGAACTTACAGATTTTATCAACGATCAGTCACAAGTTGACTGCCCTATTGAATATGAGAAACGGTTTATCAACCTAGCTCGTTCCTATGGTCAAAAGGTGTTACAAGGGTCTTCAGGGGATTGCCGAAGAGTCGCAATGGTAAAAAAGTCCTAACTACTTTTGGGAAAATAGAACTCAGTAAGAAGCAACAACTATGTCCAAAGTCAAGCAAATTTGGCGTGAGTGCCCATATGCAGGATATCATGAGTTTTACGGGTCAAAGTATGGTTTATGAAGAAGCCGCTCAACTTATATGGAGGCTTTTAGGACTGGATGTAAATGCGATGCAGATACAACGCATATCGCTGCACTATGGGCAGGCGATGGAACCGTTGATATCATCCAATTGTGAGTCTA
>JBLIDB010000020.1:0-34438 GCA_047634015.1 Saprospiraceae bacterium | reverse complement strand
ATTCGCCCAAGCTTTTGCTGTAATCCGATCTGTTATCGATACCTGTATCAAAAGAAAGGTCGAGGTCATGACAACTCTTCATCAATTAACCCTATGCTCCTGCTGAATAGTAACATAAATATAGAAGTTTGATATATTTCATCAAATACTTTATCTACAGCAACCACTCATTTACATCCAAACCGAACGCTATTCTGCCCGCTATTTCAATATTGTGGTCCGATATCATGCCATGCTGAGAGACAACATGCATATCTCGAAGTAAATCTTGCAGCTTCACCCCATTCCAGATAGATGAACCTCCGCCTATCTTATAGGCTGATTGAACTATTGAAAGAGACTCTTGAACGGCATAAGACGCTGCCAGTCTGAGATTTGATTTGGTGATTTTATTTATTCTTCCTATTTCAGCCTCTTTCCAATTCTCCTTAATTGCATCTTCAAGAAAGGCCTTTGATGAATGATATTTTGCTTTCAGTTGAGCTATCTTATAATGCGTAACTGGTCGATTGGCAAGCGTGTTTCTTGCACCATTTGGAATTTTCGATTGACTTAATTTTATAATTTCGTCTATTGCTCTATTTGCTATTCCAAGACCTACAGAAGCAACGCCTGAAGCTAATGCGCCTAAAAAAGAAAAGCGATATAAAGGATCATCTATAGTGGGCTTCATTTTAGGAAAATAAGTCCAATGACTATCAGGAACGAATAACTCAGATACACCGTAATCGATACTATTACTTCCTTCTAGTCCTAATACATGCCAATTGTCTTCAAATAGGACATCAGAAGGGTTTAAATAAGCTACCGCAGATCTTGTCGTTTTACTCTCGACATCAGAGATCATAACACCCCCAACTATATGCGTGCAATGCGTGATTCCAGAACCCCAGGACCAATTCCCACTAACGATCAGGCCTCCATCAACTTTACGAGCCTTGCCCATAGGTGCAGCCCAGCCTCCTGTTAGCGCCATGCTATCACCAAATATATTCTGGGAATTTTCGGGTTTAAGATAGCCACTTGCTAATCCAGCGGTTCCTGTCACGCTCAAAACCCATCCCAAGGCTCCATTATAGTAAGACAATAATTGGACACCTGCTATCAAATCCAGAATATGTGTTTGACTTCCCCCATACTCCTTCCCTACCCATAACTTAAAGGCACCTGTAGCCTTAAGCTTATTTACTAATTCCGTTGGTAAACATCTGCTTTTAGCAATTGATTCACAAAGTAATTCTGCTTCTTTACCGATATCACGGAGTTGGTTTAGGAATTCAATTTGCGAGCTCATACTGATTTTCTAAATTTCAAAAATGTTTCCAAAATCTTATTATAAATATCTTTACTTAGAATCAATTCGTTCCCAACGTTAATATCATTCAAGCCTCCATTAATATATTTCATGGCATACTTCGAAAACACATTAATGCTATTCCAACTATACCCTTCCGAACTTAAAAAAGTTACGTAGTCTTTCATTTCGGCTCTATTGGGTAGCGGAAAAGATCCAATTAGAAAATGGATCTTCCTCTTTAAATTTTCATCTCTTGGGAAGGAAGTTGAAATCCTTTGATATTTCTTTTGAAACTTCAAAAACAAAGGATCATTGCGGTTTTCTTGCTTTACAGAGATCTCAATATGTCGCTCATGTAAAACAACAAGACTATTGAGTTCATAAGGCAAGTACCAACTTCTAAAGGTTTTAGAATACTTCCTCCCATAGACAGTCTTAATTATACTTATCAAGGGCTTTTCATACGGAAAAGACAATAGTATTCTATACTCCCCTCGATGCTTAAATCGAGAAACTTCAAGTTTATATGTAGTGGAATCTTGTATAACATCCATAGCTTATCCAATATAGAAAAAACTACACTGCACTACAATCTTAAAAGGATTAATTTCTTCCTATAGTAGGCGATTTACGAGCTCTTGGTTTGAATTTATTATTCCCTCCAGAACGATGATTGCGATTGCCAGAATTAGAACCTCGCCCTCTACTATTATGTCGAGATGGAGGATTTTTATGTTGTTCGAAAACCTCTGTTCCGTCATCAACAAAAGGATGCTCTTCAATCACAGGAATCGTCTGTCTAATTAACTTCTGGATATCCTTGAGGTAAGCCCTTTCTTCTCCATTGCAGAATGATAAAGCTTCTCCACTTGCACTCGCTCTTCCAGTTCTTCCTATTCTATGTACATATGTTTCAGGTACATTGGGAAGATCGTAATTGATAACAAGAGAAAGTTCTGCTACGTCAATTCCTCGAGCGGCAATATCTGTTGCAACTAATACATGCAGGTCTCCATCTTTAAATGCTCCCAAAGCACGTTGTCGTGCATTCTGAGATTTATTGCCATGAATGGCGGCAGCCTTTATATTGGCCTTATCTAATAAGCGTACAACCTTATCACAGCCATGCTTTGTTCTTCCGAATACTAAAACGGCTTCCGCATTCTTCTCAAGAAGAAGATGTTTTAAAAGATTAGGCTTATTCTTTTTAGTAACGAAGTATACCCCTTGTTCCACTCGTTCTGCTGTAGCCTGTTCGGGCTTAACAGTAACACGCTCGAAATCTCCAAGCATCTGACGTGACAACTCAACAATATACTTTGGCATGGTAGCCGAGAAGAACAAAGATTGACGCTTCACAGGTAGTTTGGCTATGATTTTTCGGATATCATGGATAAATCCCATATCCAACATTTGATCCGCTTCATCCAATACTGAAAATTCTACGTTACGTAGTGAAATATAACCTTGAGATATGAGATCAAGAAGTCTTCCTGGCGTTGCTACTAATATATCCACCCCACGATCTAATATATCTGTTTGTTTCTTTTGTCCTACTCCTCCGAAGATAACTGTAGTGCGAAGATTCGTATAACGTCCATATGCGCTGAAACTTTCTCCTATTTGGATAGCTAGCTCTCTGGTAGGTGTTACTACTAAAGTGCGAATTCTTCTTTGCCTTCTATCTTGGTCTTGATTATCCAGTAACAACTGAATAATCGGGATGGCAAAAGCCGCTGTTTTTCCTGTTCCTGTTTGAGCACAACCTAACAAATCTTTTCCTTTAAGAAGGATTGGAATGGATTGTTCTTGAATTGGAGTCGGTTGTGTGTAGCCTTCATTATTTAAGGCCTTGAGAATGGGTTGAATTAACCCTAAATCTGAAAATGTCATATATATTTATAAAAGACGCAAAGGTAGACTATTGTGCATCAAAACATATTATTATTTACTGAATATGAAAAAAATACACAATTCCTTAGTGAAGTATCTTAGTAGAATAATTTCGTAATTAATATCGCAATAGAAGAGTTACCCCAGAGGCGATTATTACATATATAAGATTCAAGTTATATATTAGCCATCTGAATTATTTATGAAAATACAGGAACAACGGCAGTCCAACTCTTTAGTAAAAAAACAAATTACCTAAGAACGGTGATATCTCCACTTACTAACTTCTTCGCTCCATCGATGACAGTGGTTATTTGATAAGCATATATATAGACACCGGAGGATAAAGGCTCGCCATTAAAAGATCCATCCCACAAAGGCAATGCATCACCTGAGAGAATATTAGAGAAAGAAACAATCTCTTCGCCCCATCGATCAAATATTTTGAAAAAGTCTACAGATATAACATCTTCAGGAAGATTTATCACAATGGAATTATTAGGACCTGCCCCCCCAGGAGATATAACATTGGGAATATATAAAGTTATTGCATCAAGGTTATTATGGAAATTAATTAAGATGACATCAGAGGATTGACATCCTTCTTCCGAAGTACTTGAGACAGTAAAGTTCCCACCACTTAAGGGAGTGATTAAAATAGAATCGAATGACACTTCATTGACTGGACTAAGAGGATCAAACTCGTTGAGTATTGGTAGACCACCCAAGTATATAGGGGATATCAATGCCGTCTCACCACGATTTACAAAAATATCGCTTCCAAGGTCTATTCTATAATCAAATCCAGAATTCACATTCAATAATGTATCCCAAACGCACCCAAATTCATCAACTAAGTTTAGTTCATAAGAAGCTGGTCCTAATTCGAAAACATCTTGATCTATTTCAATATTTTGCCCATTAAAAGAAGCAAGTATCTCACCGTTACCGCCTCTGATATTTTGCAATACAAAAGAACCATTCATGTCGCCTAAACAGATTTCATTTTCTAATTCAAATCCCACACCTTCTATAGGCATATGAGAAAGTCTAATAAGCACGGAATCTGAGCTCAGACATCCGTTCTCAGTATTTCTGATTTGTATTTTATAATTGCCCGTAATAGTCACAATATTAGATAAACCTTCTATCGAAACAATATCTCCATCACGCGTCCATAACACATCATACATTCCTAAAGGGTCCATAGCAAATATGCTCACATCTTCTCCACTACAATTAGTAGAATCTTGGGTTAGAATATTAGCAACTAAGGTGGTTGTATCTATATCAAATTGAAGTGGTATAAGGGTATCACATTGATCTTCATCTACGATGTAAACACTTTCTAATTGTGTACCAAAAGTAATATCCTGCTGTGCAGCACGAATTGTATCATTATTGGAATATATCCAATTGACAATACTATTATCATCCAAAAGAGAAGGTTGTAATGAAATCTCGGATTCATCACAAGTTAATCTATATGATGTATCGATAGAAACACTCACGGGTTCTCTAATATCGGTTACTTCCCAATCAGTAAAAAACTCACATCCATTCTCTCCTGTAACTCTAATAGAATAAGGTCCTGGTCTTTCAACAATACCCTGAGGACTCATAAATATTGTTCCATCAGGATCGGTCCATTCTACATAAATCTCTTCATTAGCCGAGACGTCAATTCGACCTATCGGTATATCACAAGCCAAGACCACTGATCTAATGATCACAGGCTCAATCGGCACAATATCTTCGCTAATAGTTACAGACTCACTCGCAAAACAACCATTAATTCTGTCTTCTACTCTTAATGTAATAATCTCCGGACTACTTACCATTACAAATGAGGTGTCTCCTCTCCCATCAAAGGCGCCCATCCATAAATAAGCATATCGTTCATCAGTATTAAAAGTAGATATCGTGACTACAGGTGCATTACAGTCTATTGTATCATTTAGAATATTTATCTCAGGAGGGACCATATCCTCTATCGCGATGATCGAAAATTGATCTGTACATCCATTAAAATAATAGACATTTGTTATAATGGATGCTGCATTATAAATTTGAAATGTTGCAGAAGTAATAGTATCATTATTAACCACCCATTCTATCTGGCGAACTGAACTTGGAATTACGGGATTGAGATTTACTTGAGGAGTAATACAATTTAAAAACACAGTATCAGGAAGCAATAATGGTTCAATATCCATATCATCTGTAACGCGCCGTGGACTGGAACTCGAACATCCATTTGCTGCCAAGGCAGTGAAAATATAATCTCCTTCTTCTCTAATTAAAATAGAGTCGCCGACAATACTATTGCCATCAGGTGTAATCCATCTTGGATTCACTAAGCCCTCAACAGCGTTATAAATTAAGATTTCAGGCCTAAAACAATTCAAGATTGAATCACCGACAATAGTGATATTAGGCCCTTCTAAGTCCGATAGAACTACAATTGTGTCAATTGTCAGGCATTCATTGATTGTATCTAATACGCCAACGGTAAAGACCCCGGGTACGCTCACACGAACGCTTGTATCTGATAATTGACTATCAAAAGGACCTGACCAAGCATATAATATATCGGTAGATTGTGAAAAAGCCGAAACAGTAATCAAAGGATCGGTGCATGTAAGCGTTCCGCCTGAAAGCATCACATCAGGTGCTATGGTATCTATTCCTATAATCACATCCATTGTATCATTACAGCCATTCTCGGCAGTAGCTAAGAGTGTATACATCGCTGGCTGATCAATACTAAGATTTGGAGCACTACTGAGGTTTGGTTCGAATTCATTAGACCAAACAACACTTTCTAACTCTCCCCCCGCAAAAGAAGGGTTTAGGTTAATTTCTACGAGCTTACAATTTAGCATAACTTCTGTTGGTATATTGCCGATTCTAATCGCAACGGTATCAACTATTACAGAAAAGGGAATTGTGGACGCGCAAAATGCATTGTTGGTCATTTGAACTGTGTATTCTCCTCCATTTCTTAACACAATACTCGAAGCATTTCCTACGGTTGTCATGTCTGAATCTAACCACTGATATGAAAGCGAATCACTACTAAATATGGAAAATACTGCTTCGGGGTTTTGACAATCAATCGTATCCAAGGAAAGCACGGCCGTTGGCATAGATCTACTATCACTAATATCTATAGAATCATGTTTTACGCAGCCATTAACCCCCACCACATCCAGAGAATAGAGCCCCATACGGGACAGGATTATACTTTCTGAAGTACCTACGACGGTGTCAGAAAACAACCAAGTATAACTTTGAATTTCAAAATTGGCAGAAATACTGGCAAGAGAAATTTCATCCCTACAATTGAGCTCCGTAACGGATGAATTAATTTCAACTTCCATTGTGTCGGCAGGATTCAACACTATTATTTGAGAATCTTTTTTACAAATCCCATCATCAACGGATATAAAAACGGGCCCTATCGCAGTCTGGAACAGAAGCGCATCTTGGCTTAGTATGGTGCCAGATTCATCAGTCCAAGTATAGGTAATCCCTTGATTAGAACTTGCATCAACAGAAAGAGTTACACCATTGAGATTACAATCAAAATAAACCGAATCAAGAACAGGTGCTAAACTTAATTCACTAGCAATAACAGGAAGAAAAAATATGGTATCACACATCGCTGAAGCATAAGTATAAGTACCTGATGTTCGTATTGTATCCCCTCGAAAGACCTCAAATGCGCCATCGCAAAGGATCACAGTGCTGAGTCTTAAGGAGTCATTAGGCTCATTTATCTGCACAATCACTGGTTCACTTCTATTTATACAATAGGCTCCTCCGGGACTATCAATATACTGCTCCATATCTGGTCTCAGTAGACCCTCTAAATCGGATTGAATGGAATCTGCATCGTTCTTATCTACATTAATGCTGTAGATAGAATATACTCCAGAAGATAACAATGAAAAGTCTACAGGTAAATCATAGGATATGAGAACGTCGCCACTATAGATGAGATATTGATCTGAATAATTGCTCGTATCAAAGTTCATATCTTGATACTCACTTACATAATCAAGACTTGAACCATTACAAATCGTCAAATCGGCTGATCTAAATGCGCCACTTCTCGACTCGCAAGGAGAACAGATAAATTCATCAAATTCATCACTACAGATATCTAATTCGAATTCTCTCAGCAGCCCGTCATCATTAATAAAAGCATCCTGAATAGTAAGCTCCCATATTCCATTAACTGGACCTTGCTTAAACTCCGTGGCAAAGTCACCATTAAAAGGATAGTAATTCCCGGTATATGGCGGATTAGCTCCCCAGTTAATATTATTATTCGTCCAGTCTACAGGCAAATCCGAATCTGGAATAGCAGGAGTTAAACTAGGACGAAACCAAATATCATGCTCAATGGCTACGATGGGGCTTGGATTGGTGCCATTTTTATCCGCTGGTCCTATGATGGTAACACTATTACCAATAGGCGAGGTTAAGGTCATTACCAGATCAGAAAGGTTGTTATGGTTAAAATTCAGTCGAACACCACACAGGCCTTGAAAATCTTCTGACAAGTCGTTAAATCGCGCATTCTCCACCCTTATTCGAAGTGTAACAGTAGATTCATCTCGGATAACAACAATATCATCGAATAAGCTCTCTAAAATACAAGACTGGGCAGAAATAAAATTAAACGAAGTAAGGACAAAGCATAATGCAAGTATCCAGCATAGGGTGCACGAAGAAATAAGACACTTAAACATGTTCGATTCAGGATGGTATTAAAGCCTTGGTGCTCTTGATTCACTAAAAGCACGCAAATTTGAATATCTTGAACGAAAGAAAGCAGTGATTATTAAGAATAGTTTAAAGTATTCTTAATAATGCACATATAAATGACATTGCTCGTTTTACTTTTGTGAAATGATTTTTTTATTTATAAATCTTCAATAGAGTTTGACGATAACCTTATCACAGACTTCTAAGAACAAAAACTAAGCTCATGTCCTATAGATTGAAATTGAATATTATCCTTTGCCTATTTATGACATTCATTTTTGCTTTTTCCGCTGATGCACAGCGCAGAAGGACGACTCGAACATCGCCAGATAGAAATGAATTAAAAGCTGAAGAGCAAGGTTCTTGGCTGGGGGTTTCGATAGGAAACTTAGGTTTTAATAGAGGTTTTGTGGCATCAGGAAAAGTGTCGTACGGTTATGATATTAATAAGATTATAGGTGTAGGAATCAATGCAAAGTTCTTCTTCGACAATTTCAATCAGATAGGTCCAGATATTAATCTGTTTAGTTACGGCGGAGCTGCCTTTACACGATTGAGTATTACTAAAGAATTCTTCCTTCAAGGCGAATATGGCAGGACCAATTTTGAAGTAAATGAAAATCTCCGCGAGACGCATACATATCCAAGTGCAGGCGCTGGCTACAAATCGGGTTTTGGCAACTGGACATATGGACTCCATGTATTATTCCCGCTTAAAGAGCGACCCCGTGACATCTTGAATATCGAGTATTGGATCGACTTTAACTATAAGTTCTAACACTCACATTATCAATTACTTACATCTACCTACTCGAAGATTGTATTAAGGGCTTGAAGCGCTTGTGTCTTTTGATCTGATGGAATGAGAACAGAGATGTTATAATTACTTCCACCCATAGAAACCATGCGTGTAGGAATCTCGTGCAGGGCTTCAAAAATATGCTGCACATGGCTGCCTTCAGTATATAATTCATTCCCGACGATACAGATTATGGTATGGTCATGTGACACTTCTACTTCTCCGTAAGCCTTTATACCTTTTACTATACTTTCCAATTGAGAAGTATCATCAATAGTAAGAGAAACGGCTACTTCCGATGTAGCTATCATATCAACTGATGTCTCATGATCTTCAAAAACCTGGAATACCTTTCGTAGAAATCCGTAGGCATTGAGCATGCGGTGAGAATAAATTTTCACCGCTGTAATTCCATCTTTTGCAGCTATCGCCGTGATACTTCTCTTACTTGTTGTCTTACTAATAAGAGTACCTGGTGCTTTAGGCTCCATAGTATACTTTAATCGGAGGGGAACATCCATCCGCTCCGCTGGAAGTACGCAGGTAGGATGTAATATTTTCGCTCCGAAGTAAGCCAACTCTGCTGCTTCTCTATAAGACAGATTCCTAATCGGTTTCGTATCAGAAACTATCCGAGGGTCATTGTTATGTATCCCATCTATATCTGTCCAGATCTGGATTTCATCGCATTGCAAGGCAGCTCCAAGAAGTGTAGCGGTATAATCACTTCCCCCGCGTTGGAGATTTGAGATATTTCCTCTAAGATCCCTGCAGATATATCCCTGTGTAATAAGAATGTGGGCAGATTCATTTGATTCTATAAATGGCTTACTTAATTCGGATATCAGATTCTGATCGGGTTCATTATTTTCATCGATTCTCATAAAATCCAACGCAGGAATAAGTACGGCATCAATTCCTTTCGAATGACATAACACCTCAAATAGTGCAGTTGAAATCAACTCTCCTTCTGCCAGAAATTGATTGGATATAACATCGGTAGATTCTTCCCTTACCCACCCATTCATTTTCACAAATTCTGCATCAATGATATGCTGCCCCTTTTCTCGCCAACTTGGCTCGGTAAAGAGGTTTTTTACTACATCTTGATATTGGGACTCAAGAACTCTAAGTAATTCAACAGCGTTCGCATTCTTCGATCCATGCATCTGAGCTATCTCGACTAAGGCATTTGTGGTCCCAGACATTGCAGAAAGCACCACAATCTTTGATTCTGGTGAATCTGTAATAATTGAGATCACTTCGTTCATGCGTGTTACACTGCCCACTGAAGTTCCACCAAATTTCATAACGACCATAAGATTCCTCTATTTACTTAGGACACAAAAGTAAATTGAAAAAAGAGTTCGGTTTAGTATATTAACTATTCCTTCATTTTTATAACATTGTGTTAAATTATTAACATATGCAGACAGTTAGCCAAGCAGTGGCACATCTGATAGAGAAATCTCCCTTTGTCCAAGAGACATTGAATTCTGGATTGATCAATGGTTCTTCTCTCGCGAGATACCTGCAACCAGAGGTCTCGCAACTCCTTGATAAGGACATTCAAGTGGGAGCCATACTTATGGCTATTAAGCGATTACCTCAAACCGAATATCTACGTCTTGAGAAGTCGCTAAGTTCATTTATGAAGCAATTAGGAGATATTATCGTACGATCGGATCTCGTAGAATACTCCTATCGTAATAGTGATACTTTATTGAACAATCAAGCCCAGCTTTTGCAAAGCATTGATCAATCGGCTAATCAATTTTGCTCCTTCTGTCGCGGAGTCCATGAGACAACCATCATAGTTAGCAAGGCGCTTGTTTCAGAAGTAGCTACCTTTTTTGTCCATGAGAAAGAAATCATTGTTAGGTCACAATTAGCAGCAGTTACGCTTATGCTACCTTCCAATAATCTCGATACTTACGGTGTCTATTACTCTATCTTAAAGCGTCTTGCATGGCAAGGTATTAACCTGATAGAAGTGGTTTCCACTGCTCATGAGATAACACTTGTAGTCTCCAAAGATGATGTCGATGCGGTATTCTCTTTAGTTATGGATATGAAACGCTGAAATAGGATTCTATAGCTTACGCAACCATATATTCCGATAGCTCACTGGATTACCATGATCTTGTAATTGTATAACATCATCGCCATGTGCCTCATTAGTTGGATAACCTATGTAAGCGCTTGCTCCGTAAAGCATGACATGATCCTGCACCAAAACACCATTGTGTATTACGGTCACAGTACCACTAGAGGTTTTCATTCCTTTCTCATTGAAATGAGGAGCATGGAAAATGATATCATATGTCTGCCATTCATGGCTTGGATTCATTGCATTTACCAGTGGGATGTGCTGCTTATAGATGGAACTCGCTTGGCCATTAGAATAAGTGCGACTTTCATAACTATCTAATACTTGCACTTCATATTTATTCTGAAGGAAAATTCCACTATTACCTCTCCCCTGTCCTTCGCCGACAATCTCGAGTGGAGACCTCCATTCTAAATGAAGTTGTACATCACCGAACTTTTCTTTCGTAAATATCCCGCCACTTCCTGGTTTTATCGTCAGCATTCCATCCTCCACTACCCAAGAGGCTGGACTTCCATCCTTATGTTGCCACATGAGGACATCATTACCATCAAATAACACTAAAGCATCAGAAGGTATACCCTTCGCATCTGTACTCACCTTCGGTGGTATCGGTTCCCAAACTTCAGTTAATTCTGGTGGGAAGTCCTGTCCCATCAATGCAATTGCTAAAATGAACGAAAAGTAAAAGGAAAATATCGATTTCATGAATTTGTATTTTGCGACCTAAGGTACACTCAAAATTCAAGTTCCACTCATTCTGATATCTTAATATTCTTATAAATTAGCCTTCAATCCGACATTAATAGTTCGAGGTAGATTAGGACGAACTCCTGCAGGTCTCCTGGCTACAACATAGACATTATCTAATAGGTTATTGACATTCACAAATGCTGAAATGGCGGTTGTTATTCTATAATTCGTGCTAAAATCTATAGTAAACGCTGCATCTGTTCGAGGAGTTAACTCATTAAAACTACCAGCAATAGCTAACATCTCTGAAGAATATCTCCCACTGAGATCCACAAGCCACTTGCTATGCTCCAAAGATAGACTCAGCGAAAGTTGATGTTCTGGAACATAAGGTAGGTGATCACCAGCTTCTACGGCACCCCATCCTTCGAACTCGCTATCAAAAGAACCTCCGAAAGTAGCCTTGCTATAAGTATAAGCCATCGATAATGGCAGTCGTAAACTTCCTTTGCTCAAGAGGTCAAAGCTCGCTTCTGCCTCTACCCCAAATGCCCTGACTTCTCCTCCATTAAATAATGTTCCTGTTCCCTGACCACCCGAAGAAGCAAAATCCGCACCAAGGAGATTGCTATAATCATTGAAATAAGCGAGTACTTGCGTACTCCATCTTTTATTGGACCAAGCAGCTCCTAATTCATAATTCCAACTCTTTTCAGGCTGGGCACCTTCTTGGGATCCAGGAGGCGCAAATCCCCTGTGGACCCCACCAAAGAGTTTTGCTTGCGTAGACATCTGATATCTCGCAGCTATTCCTGGGATGAGAACATCTACAGTATTACTCCTTTCTCCAAGAGAAACTCCCGTTCGAGAAGGATCTTCTTTCCCATAATCTAATCTACTTAATGAGATGTGTTCATATCTCAGACCAGGAGCAATCATCAATTTACCTTTCTCAAATTTATATTGAACAAAAGTTGCAATCGCTTTCGCACTGGATATGCGATTACTTTCGGTACCAGGTCTACCGGCAATATTCAATTTCATAACACCTCCATCTATACCGTAATTATCGACCCATTGGAATCTGTCAACCTCGTCTTTGTGGACACGTAGACCTACTTCCAGACTATGAGCAATCTCATTGGTGTTAAAATGAAAGTTCAAATTCGTTTGAATGCCCTTAGAGGTATAAGATCTATTATTCGCTTTTACAAGAAGTCCTTCTAAGTTGGATTCACCTTTAATAGCGCTAAGCTCTTCGGGATAATTTTCTGGATTATTAAGAACATTTCCTATGCTGTTACCACTGACCTTATCAAGTTTATACCAATTTCTTTCGAATGAATTATAATAAGCCGTCGTTTGAATATCAAGAAATGAAGAAAGTGCAACGAGATGCCTTACTGAAATCTGATTTTGTTTTGTGGTAATATTATCTTTTTGAGAACCTGCATATCTTCTTAATGGTGTATCCTTAAAGTCACTATCTGTTAGCCCAAGGTATGTTTCATTAGAGTTCTCAGTAGACTGGCCTACTTTCAGTGTTAACGATTGATAAATTGAGGCATCTGAATTAGTATTAAATCTGACCTTTGCGAGATAATCCTCCTTATTGAATCCCGTATCCCCTCCATTATCTAAGTTCTTAAATCCAGAGGCGCTGTATTGCATCGTCTCGACTAGGTATCCAACATTCTTATGACTATTACCCAGATTCGCATGTAGCATTCTGTAGTCATTACTGCCTGCGATGAAGTCCGCATGTGCACCTAAACTCATCGGAATAGGAGAAGATATTAGATTGATTGCACCACCTGTAGTATAAGGTCCATATTTAATCTGACTACTTCCTTTAAGAATCTCTATGGCCTCCATCCTTCCTATCGTCGGGAAATAATATGCACTTGGTGCGGCATAAGGTGCTGGTGCTGCAAGAACGCCATCTTCCATAACAGTAATCTTAGAACTTCGCTCTGCTCCAGAAGCTCTTAGGCCTATATTCGGTCGCAAGCCATACCCGTCTTCTTCTTGAATATTAACCCCAGGAATATTACGCAATGTCCGATTAATATCTGTGTAAGAAAACTTTTGAATTTCTTTCTGTCCTATATAATGAGCAGAACCCATCGTATAGTCTATTCCAGAAAGTCCACCTGTCATTGATACACTTTCTATAACAACATTAGGAAGGTCGAAGATTTTCTCTATCAAGACTATGGCTAAATCTACTTCACCATTTCCGATTAATGTATCTACCTCAACTGTGTTATATCCTACGCTAGAGATCAATAATTTTAGTTTATCACTATTAATTAATTCGCTTCCAATCGCAAATCGCCCATCTAAGTCCGTAGCCGTACCAGATGATGACGATTCAAGAGACACTGATGCTCCGAATATCGGTTCTCCATTAACATCTGTAACGATACCTGATATTTGCCCCGCACTCTGCACCAATTGTATAGCAATCAAAATCACCATTAAAACCCCTCTTTTCTTTTTCATCTCCTTTTTTTTTTAAATCTGAGCGCAAACATAGAAGCTCATCAGGTCGGGAATTCTCATATTCTTTGGGTAAATTCTTCTAAAATTTGGGAGGTCCTATACCTAACACTTGGTATAAGATAAAGCCTCAACACCCATAGTGCCAATATCAATCTTCCGTAAATCAGCGCTTCATTATAACTTACATCTCTAAATAAAAACGAATCATGAGAGAAGCAGTAATAGTCTCAACAGCAAGAACTCCAATCGGAAAAGCCTACAGAGGAGCATTTAATGATACATATGCTCCCACTATGGGAGGGTTTGCTGTAAGGGCAGCAATAGAAAAAGCGGGAATAGAAGGAGCCGAAGTGGATGATTGTATTTTGGGATGTGCATTACAACAAGGTAGCGCTAGTCCCAACATCGGTAGATTAGCTGCTTTGGCTGGGGGGCTACCTGTATCCGTACCTGGTATGACCATCGATCGACAATGTTCATCCGGTCTCATGTCAGTTGCAACAGCTGCGAAGCAAATAATAGTAGATCATCAGAATGTAGTTATAGGCGGTGGGTTAGACTCCATTAGCTTAGTGCAGAATGAGCATATGAATACGCATAAGATGATAGATCGTAACCTCGTGGCTCTCCATAAAGATATCTATATGCCAATGCTCCAGACTGCCGAAGTGGTTGCAAAACGATATGGTATCACCCGAGAAGAAATGGATATTTATGGCCTCCAAAGTCAACAGCGAACAGCCGCTGGACAAGAGGCGGGTCGCTTTGATGACGAGATTATTCCTGTAACCACAACGAAACTTGTTAAGGATAAAGCAACAGGAGAGATTTCAAGACATGAAGTAACTATATCTAAGGACGAAGGCAATAGACCGAGTACTACATTAGAAGGACTTTCTGGTCTTAGATTAGTAATCGAAGGAGGAACGATCACAGCAGGAAATGCAAGTCAACTTTCTGATGCAGCATCTGCTAACGTCCTAATGGAGGCAAAGTTAGCCGAGCAGAAGGGTCTTACACCCTTAGGTGCTTATAGAGGCATGGCCGTTGCAGGATGTGAGCCAGATGAGATGGGGATAGGTCCTGTCTACGCCGTTCCAAAATTACTAAAGCAACATGGTTTGAAAATCGAAGACATCGGGCTTTGGGAATTAAATGAAGCCTTCGCAGTTCAGGTTTTGTATTGTCAAAAAAGACTCGGCATCTCTAATGAAATAATGAATGTTAATGGAGGCGCCATCTCGATAGGACATCCATATGGCATGAGTGGTTCTCGAATGGTCGGACATGCTCTTATCGAAGGAAAAAGAAGAAATGCAAAGTACGTTGTTGTTACCATGTGTGTAGGCGGAGGTATAGGCGCGGCGGGGTTATTTGAAGTTTACTAAATACAATTACAGGAAATAATGGAAGGGAAACAAACATTGCCATTCTTGAAATAATACATTGAGATAGTAACTATGAAGCCATTTATCACAATGTGCTAATGAGCTTCATCATTCAAGTTTCTTCATGGGTAAATGTCTAATCATTACAGGTATGCATCGATCACATACGAGCTATGTAACTGAGTGCTTACATAATGCCGGTTTGTATTTAGGCGATGCTTTAATAGAAGGCAATGAATTCAACCAGCATGGGCACTTTGAGGATCAACATATAGTAGCATTTCATGAAAAAATATTGCAATCTCATGGGCTTCGTAATAAGTGGCAAGGAATAAATGACAAGAAATTAAGCGCTTTTCATTATTCCTCGCCAGAAGTAGATGAAGCACATGGGCACATGTCACGTTTACAAGAGAATAAAGAAGACTATGGATGGAAAGATCCTCGGGCTTCTTTATTCCTTCCATTCTGGCATACGCACTTTCCCTCTAATTATTATTTGTTTGTTATTAGAAATCCTGTGGCTTGTGTTAATTCCCTAATTAGAAGGAGTAAAATAAATTCAAGATTCAATACTCACCCGCTGCTGGCCTATGCACTTTTCAATTATTGGGACCTTACTAACCAGCGTATATTAGAATTTGCCAAGATTCACGCCAATCGATGCGAACTGGTTTATGCTATGGAGGATTTATTAGCAGAAAATCGAACGGAATCTATAAATGAAAAAATCCTCAATGAATGGGGCTTTCAGCTTGAAGAAATAGATTTTTCGAGATCCTATGATGCGTCCTTAATTAGAAGTGCAAATCCACCACAATACTTAAACTGGATCATGCAATCGAGAAGATCAACACAAATCATATTTCAAGAACTACTAAGTCTCAGAAAGACCAACTCTTAATCTAAGCGTTGTACGAGAAGAATCAAAGTAAGAATAGACATCGCCTGTGCCACACTATCTCCTAATACCTTCGTCCAATTAACATCTTCCTCATTCTTATTTGGAGACGGGTTGACGGGTTGTGGTCCTATCGAAATTATAGACCCAGGCACTACTTTGGGATGTTTCTTTCCAAAAGGAAATCTACGAATTGTTGTTTTAACTTCTCCATTAGGATATTTTACGAATACCTTATTTCTTCGAGCATTATCGGCGAATCCACCTGCATATTCATTAATATAGAATAAGGCGTCCTTATCCTTGTGAAAGGGAGTTGTTGTTTGTTTTTTATTGTTGACGATTAAGTCTTGTGCATATCCTACTATTCGAACATAGTCTTTAATTTTAGGAATCATGATCGTATCCAGATTCTTAAGAGCATAGTTGAATTTAGAATTAGGATCTTCCATTACTTCATCTAACCTCATTACCAGTAAACCCAAATCATCTTCAGTTCTATTAATTGTCGCCGCAGCCGGGAATGCTTCTTCTGTAAGCCCTTCAGCCCTTTTAATGAGATCGTACACGGTTTCATTATCTCTTATAAGACTATATTCTCCTGGTAATTTCACTTCACCTATAATCGTGACATTTTGTTGTAACTCGAATTCAGGGACATACCTAACGAATACATTGTCATAGGGCTCTAATCTATATTGCCCTCCTGTATTTTGAAATCTGCTTAGTTCATCACGAGTGAGTGCAACTTTTTCTACTATAGTCTTACTCCGTTGATTATCATTTATAATTACGCGTGAGACTTCAATATGATTCGTGGCTGACGAGAGGCGAAACCCACCAGCAAATGTGATCGCATCCACAAGTGTCATACCATTCCCATAAGCAAACGTACCCGGATTATTGACAGCTCCAAAAATACTAATTGTTACATCTTCCAAAAATTCATTCCTCTTATAAATATGAATTGAATCGTAAGGTTCCAAGAAGATATTATCGACAGCGTTAGGTTCATTAATCGCTTTGTCAATATCTATTCTTACATAACTAAGCTCCTGAGGATTCAACGGGTCTAATCTATGGATATGCGCATAGATGGCAGCGTCACTTTTAAGTCCACCTGCGAATGTAATCGCATCCGAAACTCTGAGGGTACCACCTATATCATAATCGAACTCAATCGGCTCCCTTACTGAACCAGATATTACAATCGTCTTATTATCTGTAAATCTTTCTAAAGGCCAAACGGTTATCTTGTCGCGGTCTTCTAAGACCATATTCGCATCTATTCCATTACCATGGATGATATCCGCTATTGAGATCGGAATGACACTAATGTTCCCATCTGGGTTCGTTCTTTGGATATATGCTTTATCTCTTCTTGAAGTAGGTTTTAAAACTCCATATAGCAATAAATCTTTAATAGTTAACCCATCTATTAATTCATAATTTCCAGGATTACGAACTTCACCAACGATGGAAACATAGTTTTCTAATACCTCTTCTATCCTGCGGATTTCTACAAGATCGCCATTCATCAAAGGATAGTTTACCCTATCTTTTATTAGTTTGGCATAAGGAATTTCCTTAAACACTTGCTTCTCTCCATCAAATCGATTCACATCTATAGAAGTGAGGGATGCTCCTCTATCTAAGCCTCCAGCATATAGAATCAACTCAACAATTCCTTCTCCTTCTAATAGTTCGTATGTATGCTCCCTTCTAACCGCACCTTTAATATCAATGAGATTTTGAGCCGTTGGGATACTGATAATATCCCCATTCTCCAAAGGATAAGTATTACCCGCTTGAGGATCAGTCCATATCTTATATAGATCAATGGTATACACATTTCCATTTTTCTTGATAAGCGTGATTTTTCTCATGCCTCCTATATCCGTAAATCCTCCTGCTGCCGCTATCAGATTAAAAACGCTATTACGTCCTGACACCACAAACTCTCCTGCTTTTTGAACTTCTCCAAGCACTGAGACCCTTACTTTTCTTACAGCCGAAACAGCAAGTGAAAATTGCGAAGGCGAAAATCTATAGTACTTTTTAAAATCTGATATAAGCTTCTCTCTGGCCTGAGAAACAGTTAGACCGCCAACAAATACTTTTACATTACCAGTACTATTTTGCGTGGGATAAATACTTATCGATCCTTTATTATCTATTACAAAAGATTCATCTACACGAGCAGACCCAAAAATGCCTACAGAAAGCTCATCTCCAGCTCCAATAATATGAGTCTCAGGGGGAATATAACCTTCTTCATCTTCGATTAGAGAAATTTGCCCATTATTAAAATTTTGATGTCCCCAGATTGCCACTCTACTTGTGTCCTCAATAAGATCTTCAAGAAAATCTACTTCCGTAGAATCAATGCTAGTGAATATCCCTTCATCTGGAATCGTATCCAACAAAGGATCAAAAGGAATCCCTCCCTCTCCATTCAATTGGGATTGAATCTGTAATTCTTCTATGATGATACTAATCTCTTGGATTTGCTCCGTACTGAGGCTTTGGAGGTTATCGAAATCGATTCCTTTATTAGAAAGTGCTAAACGTAAATCATCTTCCGAGATACCACGTTGCAAGATTTCTAAATGAACCTGCTCCTCGGTGGTCCGAATCTGCCCCTCGCACACATTCGCTAAGAGTAACCCTGCAAAAAAGACTATCAAGATTCTCAAGCATCTATACATCTACGCTTGATATTGATTTTGATAGTAATCTCTATAAGCGCCAGAGGTAACTTGGCTTAACCATCCCTCATTTTCGAGATACCACTTGACCGTTTGTGCAATTCCCTCTGGTGTCATTAGAGACTGCTTCCATCCCAGCTGATTCTCAAGTTTACTACAATCTATCGCATATCGCTTATCATGTCCTGGGCGATCTTTTACGAAAGTGATTAGTGATCGAGCACTACCAGCAGGTCTATCTAAATATTCATCAACTACATCACATAGCATATGAACTAACTCAAGATTCTGCAATTCCTGATTTCCTCCTACATTATAGGTCTCTCCCGCAGTACCTTTATGAAATATCACATCAATGGCACTTACATGATCACCTACAAACAGCCAATCACGGACATTAGTCCCATCGCCATAAATAGGCAGTGGCTTCTTGTTTTTTATATTATTAATAATAAGCGGAATTAACTTTTCCGGAAACTGATAAGGACCATAGTTATTAGAACAATTACTTATCTTAATCTGAAGGCCATAAGTATTCGCATACGCCCTAACGAAATGGTCACTACTCGCTTTCGAAGCAGAATAGGGTGATTGAGGATCGTAAGAAGTATCTTCTCTAAACAAACCTTCATCGCCCAAGGAACCATATACTTCATCAGTACTCACATGATAGAAGACATGCTTGCTTATATCCGCCTTCCAATACTCTTTAGCAACTTGCATAAGATTAACTGTACCCATGACATTGGTCTTGATGAAAGACAGCGGGTCTGTTATAGATCTATCTACATGTGACTCAGCCGCAAAATGCATTACGTCAGTAATCTGGTATTGTTGGAATACGTCTTGCAGTCGCCCCTCGTCAGTTATATCGCCATGAGCGAAAGTGTAATTAGCTTCCTCCTCTATATCTCGCAAATTTGCCAGATTACCAGCATAGGTCAATGCGTCTAAATTGATTATATCGTAATGTGGATATTTCTGAACAAAGTACCTCACAGCATGCGATCCAATAAAACCGGCCCCTCCCGTTATAAGAATTCTCTTTTTCAAAGACATTATATGTAAAAGTTTAATGTGACAAATATAGCCTTCTGTTCACTTACAAATAGTAGAATGAGATGAATTCATTAAGTGAACGCACAGATGATTTTTGTGGTCAAACCCTAATTATGTACTAGAGAATCTATTAAGATTCAGGATGGCTTCAAAATAAGAGGTTTTGCTTTGTTTTCTTGACCTCTTGTACCTCATAACGAATCCTATTGCATAGTTCGAGTTAAATAGGCTTATGTTTATCTCGTGAAGGGATTATTGGTTCATATAGTATCTGGCATCTATGAATTATTATGGAATATATTCTTGCTCCTCCTCAAATTCTACTCGCATGAAAGTCAAATAGGTAAATGGTATCAAGACCATAATAAATCGAAAAAAAAAATAGCGCAAAACGAAACGAGACCACTATTTTTTTTTGCATGTTCTTCAGTAGGAGAATACAAGCGGATCGAAACAATAGCCAAGCATTATTCTGAATTGGGATTTGGTATTGAGATATCATTTTTTTCTCCCTCAGGATATAATTTTCTTAATGGTTTAGAGAACAAATGGGATAAGATTAGTTTCCTCCCTTTTGATCGAAAAAAAGATGTTCAAACCTTTTTCCAATCGACGAATCCCCATTACGTGTTTATATCCTCGAACATGATATGGCCCAACTTCATACGTGAATTGGATAGGAATAAAATAGCCTATTCGATTGTAGGTTGCAGTTATTACCGCAATGGATATTTCAATGGTCTTTTCCTGAGCTTCAAATTATTACTAATTAAGAGAGTAGAATATGCTTTCTGTATTGACCAGAATACTCATAATTTGCTCTCACAATACTTAGCACCTGATCAGATTATAGTAACTGGTGACCCACGGCTTGATTCAATTTTTCAATCTTCTAATACTAAGATTAATCAATCCTTGCTAACTCAATTCAAAAATGATAAGAAGTTGTTAATCATAGGAAGTGCATATACAGAAGAGGTCAAAATAATTATAGAATCATATAATACGCTTCTAAATGCCGGATATAGAGTTGTTATAGCTCCTCATGAATTAGGTCAAACCCAAAACATTATTTCCCTATTAGAATCTTCAAGTATAGAATATGACCTGTATTCTAAGGGTGAGTGCCATCGAGAAATTCTTGTTCTCGATAAGATGGGCATACTAAGAGATGCATATGCGATGGCCGAGATTGCATTTATAGGAGGAGGATGGAAAAAAGGAATTCATAATATAGTGGAGGCTATGGTTCATGGTTGCACTATAGTTTCAGGTCCAAAATTTATGAAATTTCCAGAAGCGAGGTACTTAAAGAGAAGTGATTTACTGCATGTAATCTCTAATAAATATAATATGAAAACTGCATTAGAAAACGAACGGTCACTCCCCTTTCAATCTAAGAAGCAGCGTAGTTATAAAGAATGGATAGAAGAAAACAATCAAGCGAACGAAATAATTCTAAGCACGCTTAATGAAGTGATTTAAGAATACAATTACTATCTCCGTGCATAGCATTATGAATATTGAACCTGCCTTGCCGGCAAGTAAGCTTAAGCTATTTTTCGTTCCATAGCTTTGGCTATGTAACTCAAAATGAGCTTTGCCAATAACCATTAGCCTTCCCGCTCGATTTAGCCCCCCCTTTCTTAAATTACTTCAATTTAAGAATCAATTAAAAGTAAATAGGACCAGCTTTACATTGGTCCTATTTACAATATTAACACATATTCATCTACATAAAGGTTATATCAATTGCTGTGGTCTCTTAGTTAGAGCGCCTTGGATTGATATGCGGCCATAAAGGCCATAAAAAAAATCAATGCATAAAACGTTAACTTCTCTGCCGTACTGTTATCAATATTGGCGGTTAAGAGAAGGGTTTGAATCTTTCTCATTTCATCAGGGTAGTTTGTACATTTTAAAGACAAAACAATCATGAGCTACCCTACCCACCTATCAACCAAATACCCTTATTTGTAAGGCACCTGACATATATATAAATATTTAAATGTATATAATTCATAATGTGTTAACATAAGAAAAAGAGGTACATAAATATTGATTCCACCATATATAATAGGCCAATAGGCCTGAAACATTGCTCTATAGAGTGCTATAAATTTGAAGATTAGAATCGATAAATGAATCCAAATCCGTTCTCCAGTAAACCCAAACTCTAAAGAATTCTCTGATTGCATCCCAAGGTCAGAGAAATCCAACTTCCTCCCCCCTTTGCGACCCGTGCAATTTATAATAAGCTACTTCTTGTTAAATTTCCAATAATTTACTTAGAGCTCAAATTTTATCCCTTGTGCCAATGGCAACTCTGCACTGTAGTTGGTAGTACATGTCTGGCGACGCATATATGCCTTCCATGCATCTGAACCGCTTTCTCTTCCTCCTCCAGTTTCTTTCTCTCCTCCAAAAGCTCCACCAATTTCTGCCCCAGAAGTACCTATATTCACATTAGCAATTCCGCAGTCTGAACCTTGATTGGATAAGAAAGCTTCTGACTCTCTCATATTAAGTGTAAATATTGATGAAGATAAGCCCTGAGGCACACTATTCTGAATTGCTATTGCTTCATCCAGAGTTGAATACTTCATAACATACAGAATAGGAGCAAAAGTCTCATGGTGGACGATTTTCATATCAGTTGTTGCACTTATAATCGCAGGCGCCACATAACAACCTGATTCATATCCAGCGCCACTCAATATGTCACCTCCTACTAACAGTGCACCGCCTTGATCTTGGGCTTCAGCGATGGTACTATTGTATTGATGAACAGCATCCTGATCGATGAGAGGGCCCATATGGTTATTTGCATCAAGAGGATCTCCTATTCTTATTTGTCCATAAGCGCTTACAAGTGTTTCTACAACATTATCATAAATAGATTCATGAATGATCAATCTTCTTGTAGAAGTACAACGCTGACCTGCTGTTCCTACAGCACCAAATACGACTGCTGGTATTACTACTTTTAGGTCGGCCTGATCAGAAACGATTATGGCATTATTTCCACCTAATTCAAGTATTGACTTTCCTAATCTCGCTCCGACCGCAGCACCAACAGACTTACCCATTCGGGTAGATCCAGTTGCAGAAATTAGTGCAATACGAGGATCCTCAGCCATCAACTTTCCGATATCCCTTCCGCCGATTATGAGACCACTTACACCCTCAGGCACATTATTTTCTTTGAAGACATCGAGAATTATTTTCTGACAAGCAATACCTGTAAAAGGCGTTTTCTCAGAAGGCTTCCAGACACAAACATCTCCACAAATCCAAGCTATCATAGCATTCCAAGCCCATACTGCTACAGGGAAATTAAAAGCACTTATAATTCCAACTATTCCTAGTGGGTGCCACTGCTCCATCATTCTATGATTCGGACGTTCTGAATGCATGCTTAAACCATATAACTGACGAGACATTCCTACTGCGAAATCGCAGATATCAATCATCTCTTGGACCTCACCTAAACCTTCTTGAAGACTCTTTCCCATTTCATAACTCACGAGCGCGCCCAAATCATCCTTGTGAAGACGTAATCGATCCCCTATCTGACGTACTATTTCTCCTCGATGGGGCGCAGGAAGCTTCCGCCATTCAAGAAATGCAGATTGACCTGATGCCACTACCATATGATAATCTTCTTCACTTCCTTCGTTCACCGAACCGATAAGTTTCCCATCAACAGGTGAAGTAATATCCAGTTGATTTCCAGTTCCAGTCCACCACGTTAATCCAGTAGATACCCCTTCAATAGGCGATGTAATTCCAAGTTTTTCTATTAAGTTCATTATCATTTTTTCAATTTCTATTCTAATATAGATTGTAATTACGCTAATCGTTTCACAGGGCAGAAGCAAAACCGTTATATGCAATTCAGCACTAATCGTTAAATAGCCACTTCAGGCTTAAGTCTGTTAGTCTTTATTACTCTTTGCTTAATTGCCAATAATAAAAAGTCTTGACTAATTTCAACCTCTTCTCCATCGGCAAATATGGCTTTAAAAATAGAAGGAATAGTACTAAAAGTATGAACTGCTCCACCTTCTATTGCATGTCGCTTATCCCGAGACCTGTCAATTTCCATTCCCAATCCTTTCAAATAGTCAAGGAATTCAGGGTAGGTACTATACCCTTCTGGAAGTGCATCTATTTTTAGTACACAGTTAGCAACAGGACATTGATGATGCACTAACTGCGCTAGCAAAGGATGATCTTCCATTAGGACTTTATAATGTCCCAATGAAGCGCGAGACCATCGAGGAGCAAAAAGCAAATCGTACAAATCTTCTTGACTTTTTATGATTTTAGATGCTTGTTCCTTCGCAATTTGTTGCTCATACTGATTGATTATTTGGCGGAGGTACTTCGGCAGCCGAAGCATTTCGGCCATATCAATATCCACCCGTGGGTAATATCGCTGGGGATGATAGTAGGAATATGTGGTAATAGCTTGGGCTTTAATCTCATACCCACAACTCTTATACCCCATCGAGAAGAGTACCATTTCGAACATAGATTTCCCAAGAGATGGGAGATCTGCTGTAAGAAATCTGATATGGTCAAATCTAAGATCTTCAATTCCACGGATTACCCCGCCGCCTACAAGGGAGCTTACTAACAATGCAAATTGTTGATTTTCAACTTGTTGTTTCGAAATCAAGGAATTAATAAGCCGGTCCGGCTTGATAAAATTTCTATTCATTAAAAGGTTTTCTTTGGTAGATGACGACGTCTACTATTGAACGCAATTAATTACGATTTCTTACCATATAAGCTGCCATTATCAGTTTTTAAGAAATTCTCAAATAAAATATCTTCTTGTTTTATAAATCCTGATTGTTTTAGTGATTTATCGGCTACCATTTCAACTATGGCAGCGATGGAGGCGGCTGTAGTCCATGAAATTGCTCTCCATGCCTTTCCTTGTATCTCAATCGGATAGAAAGCTTCAAAGTATTCGTCCCTTAGCAGTCTATCATTCTTCCATCCTTCTACAACTGCATAGACATATACAACATCTTCCTGAACTGGAGGTTTTGCTTTATAAAGGATATCCGTTAAGAGTTCCTTTTCCTCTTTGAGGATGAGTTCATACATGAGAAATTTCATTAATTTACCATGTCCTGGATATCGGATCGTCTTATAATTTAATGTATCCACCTTTCCTTCATAGGATTCGCACATCGTTCCTAACCCTCCGGATGTAGTGAATGCCTCAAACTCTTGGCCTTCTATATTGATGTATTCCATACCATCCAATGAAGGGACCATCTTCCTGCTCCCATTATGGATCACTTCAGCGTCATTCAGATATTCATTAATTACGCCTGCAGGAGACCAAGTGAAAGAATAGGCCAGTAATCCGTTAGGATATCTAGGTAAAGCGCCTACACGTAACTCTATATCTCTCAATTTTGTAAACCTACGAGCAAGATCAGCTCCAACTATTCCTATAAATCCTGGAGCGAGACCACATTGTGGTGCCATTACTCCTTTTGAAGTCTCTGCCAATTTCCTAATATAGTTGGTCGTGTCTACATCTTCGGTCAAGTCGAAATAATGAATCCCAGCATCTGCTGCTATGGCAGCCACAGCTTTGTTCAAGAAATAAGGTAAGGCTGAAACCACCGCATCTGAGGATTGTAAGGTCTCGGTCAAATAAGCGATATCCGAGAGATCCCCTTTCTGTACATTAAAAGGAACATCTATATCATAATGCGGATCGCTAATATCTACCCCAGTTACCTGAAAACGCTTACTCAACAAGATTGCTACCAAGGTACCCACTTTACCCAATCCAAGAACAACTATATTTTTCATTTGATTCAATTTTAGTATTTAATGAATACTATTACCCACATATTGCAATATATAAAATCATTATGACTTAACAATTACATAAAGCGAATAAATTTCACACAATATATTTAAAATGTAGTGAATCATTATTTATAGCTTTAGGTAATGAATATTAGAGAAGCGAAAGCTCAAGACTGTATGTCAATATCAAGAATCTATAATCGATACCTCGGAAAATCGACGATGGACCTTGAACCTAAAGAGGCATCTTTCTATGAATCATTTCTTATTGTCAAAAATGCAAGAGAAGAATTATGGGTTGCTGAAATTAAAAATATAATAATAGGCTGGGGAGTAATCAAACTTTATAGCCCTAAATTAGGGTATCAATATACAGGAGAAACATCTGTTTACTTGGATTCGGATCACCTAGGCCTGAGATACGGAACAAGTATAAAACAGCATTTACTCAATAGGTGTAAAGCACTTGAATATCATAATCTCTTGGCAAGAATATTCGCCAGTAATAATGTAAGTATTGATTACAACAAAAAATTAGGATATCGGATTGTCGGTCAACAGAAAGAAGTAGGATATATCAATGGCCACTGGCAAGATGTCGTCATAATGGAACTCATATTGTAAGCTTTTAGTTTGCCACAAATCGACTTTATCTTCTAGTCTTTTTTCTTTAAAAATTCATCTGTAAAATGTTCTCTGTGTTTCTCGACACTGAATTTCTCTTCATTAAAAAGGGCCGATGCACCCTTCGGAATTGAAAGGCTTTTCCATTCTTTCCCTTTACACATTCTTCCTATGTAAACGATCTGGCCTACATGGTAAGAATAATGAGCAAGCTGCCGATTGATTGCTTCAATTATAGTATGTTCTTGATTACGAATATAAATCGGTTGAGAAATATTATCATAGGATAAGCTATCAACTCCTTCAAACAGACAAGTCCACCCTTCTTCCCATCTCATGAGCATTTCTTCTTTTCCCAGGATTACGGATTCAAATTCTCGCTCTCTCTCCCTCCATGATTTCTCTCCATCCGTAGTCAAGAATTTTGTCCATCTTGATTTCATGTTTCCAGAAAGGTGATTAACTATAATGGCTATAGCATTACTTTCCTTATTATAGGATTCGAACAATTCCTCTTCGTTAAGCTGTTCGAAAGTTTGCTCTGCCAGTAATTTATAATACTGGAATTGTTTTGTAACACTTCCCAAATAGTTCTCAACAAATTGATTTTCAAAAGACATTTAGTATAGCCTTTTTATAATTTTTAATCGATGTGTATATTG
Organism: Saprospiraceae bacterium; assembly: GCA_047634015.1. GTDB lineage: Bacteria > Bacteroidota > Bacteroidia > Chitinophagales > Saprospiraceae > JAJRXG01. The sequence continues at coordinate 7,179 of JBLIDB010000020.1, read as the reverse complement.
TTCAATTTCCGAATTGAAGATTCCGTAGTGATCTATTTTGTCTATTCGCACATATCCAGACACATGAATTATCTGATTATCACTTATTGCAATTCCGGCGTGAGTTATTAGTTCACTACTCTGACTAAAAAATACAATGTCTCCAATCTTAACAGCGTTTATAAAATCAATGGTATTACCCTCCTTGGATTGACTGGCGATATCTCGAGGCAGCAATATGCCAATACATTTAAATACGAGTTGAATAAATCCGCCATTGTCTATTCCTAAGGGTGATTTACCACCTGCGACGAATGGAACATTCAACAGTTTTCGAGATATCTTCTCCACCATTTCATCATGGGCATTCAGCATTTCTTTCTGTACTGCCTGGCCTGAAAACCTAAACTTCTTCCCTCCGATAGAGCTCGTCATTCCATCAAATTCCGCCAACTCTGCCCCTAAAGATATTAATGTAGAACTCCTATCCGCAAATACCGTATCTATCAAATCTAAGCAATACGCTACTGCATTGCGCTCTGACATTTCAAGCAATTGCGAGATATTCATCCATCCCTTATGGTTATCATTATTACACACGACTTCACACCAATCCTGAGATTGTGTTCTTAATACCATTACACACTCACCAAACAATAATTGCGAGGTCATCTCTGCCTGATGAGAAGGTTTACTTCTTATCGGCGCCAATGCTAAAATAGTTGTGTATGAGACTCCTTTCATTTCAATATTGAAAGGTGAATATATCAAATCGTAAGGTAATATCACTACTTAGAATAGCCCAGCCTATTCTAATGAGATATCCTGATGCGCTGAAAGGGCCCTATATAAACTCAACCTTTTCCCTTCTTGAAGAATTGAACCGACATCCTACTCCTATAAGTTCGAATTTATATTTGATTACATTACTTTTGTCAGACACTAAAACCTACGCTCTAATCGCCCTTTCACCCTCACCCTTACTATCTCAATTCAAAGATTATAGCAGCCGTTCTCTTGCAATCGATCTAAAAGCGGGCTTAACAGTAGGAGTCTTATTGATTCCGCAAGCCATGGCCTATGCGCTACTAGCGGGAATGCCTCCAATCTATGGATTGTACGCTGGACTTATCCCCTTACTACTATACGCCTTTCTTGGAACCTCTCGACAACTGTCTATAGGACCTGTTGCCATATCTTCTATCTTAATTTTGACAGGTGTAGCTGAGATATCGAATCCAGGAGGAGTGGAATATATTAGCTATGTCATCTTGGCTGGTCTTTTAATAGGTATGGTCCAATTTGCAATGGGCTTATGTAGACTGGGGTTCTTGGCAAATTTTTTATCACAACCTGTGATTTCAGGATTCACTTCTGCTGCAGCGATGATTATCCTCGCCTCTCAACTCAAAGATATCCTTGGTATTGCGACACCTTCTCATGTTCGAGGTATCGAGAATTTCATTTATGCATTAGATCATATTAGAGAGACTCACATAAGCACCTTCCTAATATTCTTTGTGGCAATATTGATCTTAGTAATCATAAAGCGTATCATAAGATCCTTTCCCATCGCCTTATTTGCGATTATTGTTTCTACTCTACTATCCTATTGGTTGAATTGGAATGAAATAGGAGTAGCGATAGTTGGCGATGTACCTATTGGTTTACCAGGCTTTCAAATTCCGGCATTCAGTATTGATAAGCTTATGGTCCTCATCCCAACGGTTGCGACTGTTTCGCTTATAGGAGTCGTAGAATGTATCTCTATCGCTAAGACTCTTGAAAGCAAAACAAACGAGCATGTCGTCGATACCAATCGGGAATTAATAGCTATTGGCGTTTCCAAAATTGGAGGTTCATTTTTTCAAGCGTTGCCTTCTTCAGCGAGCTTTTCTCGATCAGCAATCAATAATAATTCAGGTGCCATATCTCAAGTTTCATCAATTGTTACGGCACTACTTATACTTCTTGCTTTATTGTTTTTAACACCACTTTTCTACTTTATGCCTATCGCAATATTATCCGCCATTATTGTTCAAGCAGTATTAGGGTTAATAGATATTCCAGAAATAAAAAATCTCTGGAAGACAGATCGAAAAGACTTCATCATGCTTATGGTCACACTGTTAGCCACTTTAATATTAGGGATTGATATGGGAGTAATCACTGGACTTATATTATCCTTATTTATAGTGCTTTATCAATCCTCGATTCCTCAAATATCAATATTGGGTCAGGTTTCAGGTACTACTCATTATCGTAACTTAGATAGATTTGAAGATGTAAAGCTCGTAGAAGACACCCTTATTCTTCGTTTTGAAAATCAGTTATATTTTGGAAATGTCGGATTCTTTAAAGATGAAATTAGGAAGCTTGTCTCAGCACAAAAAAAATCCTTACACCATATAATTCTTGATGCCACAGCTATTTATAATATCGATAGTAGTGGGATTAAAGCACTTCGAACGATGGATCAGGAACTTGATGTCCAAAATATAGATCTCCACCTATCTGGAGCACGTGGAGAATTAAGAGATCGATTGGCAATAAATGGGCTACTGTCCGAGCCCGACAAGCACCACTTATCCATTCATAGCGCTGTGCAATACGTTCAAAACAAAATCATATCAGACCACAGCCATCGAGCTGTTCAAACTAATCTATGAATTCTTTAAAACATGCCCAACACCATAATACTACTGCGCTAAATACCTAATGAGGACAAATTGCGTTTGATAATCCCTATGACTCATATTAGTAGAATCTTAGCCATCGTCTTTATACTCATAGCAATCCATGCTAAAGGACAAGACGCGCAGTTTAGCCAATTTTACGCTCACCCTCTTTATCTGAACCCGGCACTCACGGGAAGTCACTCTGGAACATATCGGATAATGGCTAATTACAGAGATCAATGGCGTGGTACCATAGAGCAACCTTTTACTACTTTTTCCGCTTCTGGCGACCTCAAATTTAATCTCCCCAATAAAGGAGGCTCATATCGAAAGATCAACGATATTTTTGCAGTAGGCCTTGTATTTACATCTGACCGTGTATCGGATATAGATTTTAATACGAATCAGATTTCGATTTCAGGTGCCTATCATAAAGTATTAGCGGCAGAGAGCCGGCAATACTTAAGCCTCGGGCTTAACCTCGGGATCGCCCAACGAGGTATAAATTATGAAGATCTTACTTTCGGAGATCAGTGGAACGGAGCAACAGATTATTCAGACCCTACTCAAGAAATCTTACCAGCTAATAGTATTGCATACAATGATCTTGGGATAGGCCTTCATTACTCTATTTCACCTGATACGGATAAGAGTTTTTACTTTGGCGCTTCTCTCCTCCATTTTAATAGACCGAATATTAGTTTCTATAATAATGATCCGAGATATGTAGATATCTCCAGCCCTTTTAAGTTGGATTCCAAGTTCTCTTTACATGCTGGAGCATCCTTCCCACTCAATGATGCTGCTTCCGTCCAACCAAGAGCAATATATCTAAAGCAAGGAGAGGCTTCAACTTTTGTTGTAGGAACAAATCTAAAATATAAATTTCTTGATTCTAATGGCGTTGCCGTCCATCTTGGAGGTTGGATTCGAGGTTCGGATAACCTGACAACTTTTCAACCTACGGATATTATTCTATCGGCCGGTTACGAACTTCAAGGAATGCTTATAGGATTTAGCTATGACATTCATCTAAGACAATTGAGTGGGACTCCGTTTGGACAATCTATGTTTGAATTGAGTATCGCCTATACTGGTGAACACGATAATGACAATAGAATTTGTCCTCAGTTCTAAATCATTTACTAATATCCTTCGTATCCTACTATTTCTAATCCGTAACCTTCGAGGCCGATTCGCTTTTTCGGGCTATTAGAAATGAGATTGATCTTGCGTACGCCAAGCTTCCTAAGGATCTGAGCACCTACGCCAAAATCCTTCTGAATATCACTTGTCGTTTTTATATTAGGCTTTGGAACTCCACTGAGTTCTTTCATACGAGCAAGCAGATTATCATTGTATTCTTCTTGCCGCATTACGACTACGATACCAGAGGTCTTACCTTTTAGGTGATTCAGCGCTCGCGTAATAGGTGATTCAACATTTGTAAGACTATTATAGATCTGCTCTCCCGCTATAGACGCATGCATGCGCACAGGGATAGGTTCATCAGAAGAGATACTTCCTTTTACCAAAGCAAGATGTACATCACCAGTCGTCATTTGTTCGTAAGCCACTACCTCAAACTTACCAAAAGGACTATCGATAGGTGATCTATAGAGCTCTTGAATGATGCTCTCATTGCGCATCCGATATGCCACGAGATCTTCTATAGATATAATCTTAAGATTATGACGTTCAGCAATCTTTACTAAATCTGGAAGCCTCGCCATACTTCCATCTTCATTTAATATCTCAACAAGGACGCCAATAGGTTCAAAACCTGCCATTACGGCTAAATCTATGGCCGCCTCAGTATGACCTGTTCTTCTTAAGACGCCACCTTTTTTTGCCCTTAAAGGAAATATATGACCTGGACGTGCAAAATCTGTTGCAATACAATCTTTGTCGGCCAACCTCTTAATTGTTAAGGCTCTATCGCTTGCCGAAATGCCTGTTGTTACACCATTACCATCCAGATCGATAGAAACTGTAAATGCAGTCTCATGCAGTGCGGTATTCTTCCGGACCATAAGATCCAGCCCCAATTTATCCGCTTTCTCTTCGAGGATCGGTGTACATATTAAACCCCGACCATGGGTTGCCATAAAGTTGACGATCTCCGGAGTGATTACATCTCCAGCACAAATAAAATCTCCTTCATTTTCGCGGTCCTCATCATCAACTACGATAATGACCTTCCCTGCTCGAATATCGGCTATTGCTTCTTCTATCGTATTTAACTGTATATCACTCATGTCTAATTGCTATTTAGTATCGCATCTATAAGCGGTTTTGTATTCCTACACCAGTCAAAGCGTCTTTCTACCAGCGCTTTGCCATTCCTGCTTATTTCGGCATAAATTTCAGAATGCGAAAATAGCACTTTTACACCTTCTATGAAGCTCTTGGCCTCATCTGCTATCAATATTTCATCCCCGTTATTGGCACCTATACTTTCATTAACAAAAGAGGTGGTAATACAGGGTACCCCCAATGCCATTGCTTCGAGAATCTTATTCTGCTGACCAGAACCAGTAAAAATGGGAGCAATGAGAATACGCGATTTCATGTATATGTCACTCATATCATCTACCGGACTAAGAATAGTAAGGTACTCCTCTCTTATACTTGATAAATAAGACGGTGCATCGCTACCAGCTAATACTATTGACGAGGTTCTCAATTGTGGCAGAATATCATTCAGTATTATATCAATGGCTTTTTGATTAGGAACATATCCTAAGTTTCCACAGAAACATAAGTCATATTCTTTCTGACTTTCGAACAAAGAAGTAACCTCCTTTGTTTCAACGCCATTCGATAGAATTTCAATATCCTCTTGAATCGCATGGTTCATTTGAATTCTATCCCTTTGTGATATTATAAAGTGATGATCAAAACTGATATGAAATTTTGTTTCAAACGCCGCAATTCTTTTCCGTTCCATATACCTCAAGATTCCTACTCCTCGACCCTTAATATGTTGGCTTGCCATATCATTTAGAACCATCGAATCCATGTAATCTAATGAGTACCTTCTATTCTTTTTAAAACGGATATAAGGAATCATCCTTACCATATGACAATGCACATGATCTGGTTCTAATTCGTCAATAATCCAATTTATCCTTTCCTTTATTTCACTACTGAAAAAATAGCCTACCTGCATCGGCCTCCCTTTTATGAAATATCGCAATGACTCAGCTACTCTCTTTCTCTTGGACAATTGAAAAGCATGTATTCCACCTGTGCAATAAGGAGATAACACATCAATGGATTCAACAGTTATGGGTTCTTCACAAAGACAAATTAGAGTAATACTTGTATACTTAGAAAGCTCCTTTATATGATGATAGATTCTAAGCTTATCACCTTTATCCAAGGGATATGGAAATCGAGATGTGAGAATCACAACCTTTAATTGCTTGCTATTTATTTGATCTTCTTTCAATTACTGATTTTTCAATCTCATTTTCGCCTCTATTACATTTTGAATTTCGAGCGATAACTTCTCCCCTATTTTTTCAATGTTGAAATCGGCTCTGATGAGATCCATCGCATTATTTCCGATCTCACTTATATCAATAGGATTTTTAAAATTCTTGCTGAGAATATCAATCCATTCCTCGGCAGTATCTCCGATTAATATATCCACACTATGATTAACTTTAACTCCTTCTGCACCTAAGGTAGTACTCAACACAGGAACACCAAGTGACATAGCTTCTAATATTTTCACCCGAGTACCACTTCCGGAAAAGAGTGGTACAATTAATACATCTAATGACTCTAGGTATTCCTTACTACTTGGCACCCCCCCGGCAAATTCGATATTCTCATCTTTTATAAAGTCAATGTCACCTTCCGAATGTGCTCCTGCTATGGAACATGACACGTTTTTAAGCATACTCATTTGACTCCACACCTCATCAACAAACCACCGCAATCCATTTAGATTCGGCTCCCAATCCAGAGAACCTATAAACCCAATTTTAAATACAGTAGATGCTGCTGATTTTTTCTTTCTGCTTCCTGCGACCATCCCTATAGGTATACTAATAACACTACACTTGCCATTCACTCTCCTGATCTCCTTCGCTTCTCTTTCGCTTACGGTAGCGATGAGATCTACTCTATCCCATACTGCTAATTCGTATTTTCGCAGCTTTCTAATTTCTCCATTTAAAAAGACTTTTTTTATAATATTTGATTCTTCCTCTCTCTGGCGAATCCTCAGTTCAGACTCTATATTATGAGCCCTAAGTATCATTGATATAGAAGGGTCATAGCTTTTTACAACTTCAATATATGGTGCCAGATAAAGACTCTCCAGAATTATAGCATCATACTTCTGAATCTTCAAAAAAGATAATAATTCACGTGCTACTTTTCCATTATAAAATCGATCGATATAGTAGCTTCCTCGTTTGGAAATTAAATGCAAAAGTGCTCCTGAAATTGACTCTGTGGATTTAATCTCACTTGAGAGCACAGATCTATAAACAGCGGAATTTCTTAG